>NZ_JAUBTV010000015.1:0-73067 GCF_036705145.1 Microcoleus sp. B5-D4
CTTTGTCTCGGATGATTCACTTTTACCCCCTCAATCCGCGTATGTGCCAGTTGGGGGTGCGGAATGTGGGTTATAAACCCGCCCCCACACCGCTAATAATGTACATCAACCAACACGGGCGATCGCCTGAAAAAAATGTATATTTCGATTTACCGTGGGGCGGGGGCGGGTTTTTGAGATTATTTGTTTGAGGCGTAGATTGTCGAAAAACCCGCCCCTACAACCAATATTTTAATTCCCCAGTATGAAGTAATTGGGCCTAATTAACAGGACATAATATCACAACTAATGACTAATGACCAATGCCCCATGCCCAATAACTAATGCTTTTCACCCAAAATAGCATAAACCACAGTCTCTTCTTTTTTGCCGCGCAATAGAATTGAGCCTACTTTTTGGCCTTCGTAGCGATCGCGCACATAAGCAAAAGTCCTCGCCGTCACCAACAAATTAAAAGGACTGTCAGAAACAATTTCCTTATTCATCGCCTCCAATCTAGCAGCAACGTTGACAGCATCGCCAATCACAGAATAATTCAAACGCCGGGAACCGCCCACGCTACCAGCAACTAACTGTCCGGTATGCAAACCGATGCCAAACTTAATTAAAGGTTTGTGTTCACTTCTAAGCTGCTGATTAAGTTGGTGCAGCCGTTCGTGCATCGCAATACAAGCCGCAACTGCATTCAAAGCATCTTGTTGAATTTCTCGATATTCGGTATGGCAAAAAGGCACTCCAAAAACTGCCATAATTGCATCACCGATGTATTTATCTACAACGCCGCCGTGATCCATAATACAGTTAGTCATCGCTTCCAAATAATTGTTCAACCAGGTGAGTAAATCTCGCGGTCGCATTTTTTCTGAAATGGAAGTAAAACTACGAATATCCATAAACAGCACCGTTGCTGTAAGTTCTTGAGGTTCGAGTTCTCCCTGTTCAAATATCTCCGCTTTGCGTTCCCAAATAAGCTGAGCTGTCTCCGGAGCGACGTGCTTTTCAAATAACCTCATCAACTGCTGCTTTTCGTACTGTTCCCGCAGTTGCAAAGCAGTGCCCGATAAAATGAGGGTGCCGATAGGTGCGGCAATCGGAACCCACCAAAAAAAGAAGCCAAATAACAATGCACCAGCCCCAATCCAAATTATAGGCAAACCGAGAGCGATCACAATTCTCTCTTTAACACCTCGGTTGCCCAGAACCAAAGCGGTAAGCGGGCCAATCCCCAACAATAACAAAATTTCTACGAGTACCGGCAGTCGCTGCAGCAAGCGTTGATTGAGCAAATTGTCAATCAACGCTGCATATAAATAAACCCCAGCCGTAGTCTTGTTGAGAGGTGAAGATATCGGATCGAAACCGGTAGCAACTATGCCCACTAAAACTAACTTATTAGTCAGATCATCTGCAGGAATTCTACCTTCTACGACATCAACAAAAGCATAGGTAGGTAGATTTTCTGTTTTCCCCGGCCAGTTAACCCAGACTTTTTTTTCCTGCTTATTTTTGGACTGTGGGAGCAATACTGGATCTTGGGGATTAGCAGCATTGTACCTGTGAGTCATTGCTAAACCAAAATTAGGAATCCCGTTGAGAAAGATTTTTGACTCGCGGGTAATACCGTCGCTATCGGCTTCTTGGCTGATGTGGCCGACACCTGCGGCGACTGCTTTTAAAGATGCTACGGGTTCTTCTTTGGGGGTTCTAGGGAGTACAACTTTGCCGTTGGCGGCGATCGCAGCGGCTAAAATATCATCTTTCGGACTTGGATCGAGGAAAAGAATGTCAAAACCAACTGCTGTAGGGGGAGATTTTTTCAGCGCTTCTAGCAGTTGGGCGTAGCGGTTGCGGGGCCAAGGAAATTGACCGTATTCTTGCAAGGAATGCGGTTCGATCGCAATTACCGCAATTCTCGAATCCCATCCAGGATTTGGCAAAATTCCAGATTCTCGAATTTGAAATAGCATTTTGTATCCCAAATATTCAAGGGGTTTCCATATTCCAAATTGCAGCATGGCGACAGACATTATACCTACTAATGCCCCTGTCATCCAGGGAGGATTTGTGGTTATATATTGCCGGAGTCCGAGCAGTTTATTTTGTTTGAGATGATCAATCCATTCTTTTAACTTCATGCAATTAATTTGACGCAATCATTGACATTCGAGTCCGAACTTCGAGAGGAGTGAGAGTCATGAAGTTTTACAATACCGCAAGGGCGAAGGGTGAGGCAAAATTTATTTATTTTGACTACCGAGATTCACCGCGAAATGCTTCGCACCTACACAAAATAATCAACCCTGATAGGAGTTAGGATCTAACTCACATCTTGCACCATTGTCAAGAACAGGCAAGATGCCTGTTCCACAAAGAGTGAATTTTCTTGTGGAACAGGCCGGAAAGCCTGTTCCTAAAAAGCTTATTGAGAATGATGCAACATCTCAGATCTAACTCACGTCCTCAGAGACTGCCCGCGTAAATTACTCGCGACGATAGGTTGTTTAGCGAACTGCGAGGCTGTAATGCCTTTGTGTGACTGACGGGCCTCGCACTACGATTTTGAGGCGGCGACTTGGGGGTAAAATTCCTTGGATTTTGAAGTTGCCATTTCGATCGATCTTAATTTCTTCGTTGTAGACATAAACTGTGTCGATCGGGTTAATTTGACCGCTGAGGCTATAGATATTGCCGCTGAGTCTCAACAAACTGCGGACTTTGAGTTGAGCTAGGCGAGGGCTGGCTGAGGGCGCCACGGGGGAGGTTTGAGGGAAAATAGTCGTGGAGTTGCCGCTGTTGAGAACTACTTCTGAGTCGGTGTTGCCGGATACTACGACTGCACCTTCAATAGTTTGGACTGCGGTTTTGCCACCACTGACGCTGACGCCAAAGGAGGTGCCGCGGACTCCGGCAACGCCTTCTGGGGTTTCAACCCTGACTGGGGCCCTTTTGGCAGAACGGGTTTTTTGGGCAATTTGACTGGATTTGCCGAGTCCGCTGAAGGTATTGAGGGCGACTATTTGGTTTGGGGGGATAATTGTTGAGGTGTTGGCTGCGGGAGTTGCCGCAGCAGTTTTGCCGATCGACAATCTGACTCGCCCCCTGCTGACAAAAATGGCTGTGCTTTTTTCGCCACCTGCACTGCTTGACAAATCGGATATTCTGACTGTGGTTTTTTCCGCAACTTCCACGGTGCCGATGTTGTTGTCGATGCCTAAACGGGCTGTGGAATTGGGGCCGGTGATGATTTCGTCTCCGGGCGCGAGTAGCCGATCGCCCACAACCGCCGGCCGCCCTTTAAAGCTGACTGTACCGCGAATTTCTTCTATTTCGAGCGATCGTCCGCCCGCTGTTCCCTGAGCGTTTATCGTCTCTGCTGGGGATGAATTCGCCGCCACTGTTGTCGGATTTGTTGGAGAGTTTGAGGCGGTTGGCAGTGCTGGCTGTCGATCGACTGAGATAATTTTAGTAGCGTTCAACTGCTGTTTGGGGGATGGAGAGAGCGGACTGGCGATCGTCCCACGAAAGGGCTGCAGACTGGCCAGCACAGCCAAGGACAAACTTAGGAGCGGAATTTTGGTCGATCGCCAGCACGTAAAAATTTTATTCATTATTTCAATTTTGTGATCTTGAAGTTCCTTGACTTCCTTTCCTCTATTAGACTCCCTAAATCCGGCAATCGTTCCATTTTTTATGCCGTAACACAGCAGCAAAAATAAACTTTATCAGCCTGAAAGTTTAGCATTAAAAATTCTTTTTTTGGTCAGATTTTAGTAAACTGTTACAACATGGCATTTTACTAAAATCTGAGCTTCTGGAAATTTTGCCAACCCGACTCAAAGTCCTTTGCAGCATGAAGTTTCGCCGCTGTCAACATCAGAGAGGGCCGATTTATATATAGCCAACATAAAATTAATTACTGCTTTTGAAGGCCTTTTGGCTTCTGCCTGAAGGATGACTAATTAGGGATAAATTCTGTAGTTGTGGCAATTAATAAAAAACTTCTTTTTGCGAAGCAATAAAAAATAATTATCTAAGTGGTGAACAGCCTCTGCCAGTGGAGCTTGCCACTGTGAAACCTTATGAAGCAAACCCAAGCGAATCAGGGTAGACGATCGACAAACTCCGACTAGAATACCGTCTTTTAGGGAAAGTTGGTGGAAATTTCGATGGAAAATCATAGGGAGCGATCGACGGAGGGTGTGGCTGTTCCGAAGTAGACGCCAAACTGTAAAATAAACGGTTGTATAGAGCAGGAGAACAATTTCAGTGGCAATAGAAGTAGGTCAGAGAGTGAAGGTGCGCCGTCTCAGAGATCGGATACCTGCAAATATGGTGGGCAAGATAAAGGAGAATCCAGTAGGCACTGTTGACGGATTCAGAATGGTTGACGGTAGCGGAGTAGGCGTGGTTGTCAAGTTCGACGGTTTTGCGACTTGGTTCTTTGAAGATGAGCTAGAACCCGTTTAACAGATGTAGAAGGAAGAGGGGCACGACACGGATTCGGACACGGATACACGGATTGAATTTAACTGTGTTTCCTTTCGTCTCCTACTCTCCCCCTCTCCCACTCTCCCCCTCTCCCCCTCTTCCCCTCTCCCCCTCTCCCACTCTCCCACTCTCCCACTCTCCCACTCACCGACTCTCCTCTTCCTCCACTGTCCCCCCTCCCCCACTCTGGCTGAAGGTTGCGCTTAAATGTTAAAGAGTAAGCTTTGGCAGTGAGAACAGAAAATGGCTTTGATTTTGACATTTTTGGGCAAAGGCGGCACTGGCCGCAGTACGATCGCGATCGCAACAGCTAAAAAATACGCGGCTCAAGGCAAGCGAGTTCTGCTGCTCGGCCAAGATCCGGGCCCTGCATTGGGTATTCTGCTAGGGGTTCCCCTGACTCTCAACCCCCAGGAAATCGCCCCTAACCTCAAAGCAGTTCAGGTGCAAAGCGGGCCACTGCTAGAACGCAGGTGGGACGAAGTTAAACAACTAGAAGCTCAATATGTCCGTACTCCGTTTTTCAAGCAGATTTACGGTCAAGAATTAGGGGTGTTGCCGGGAATGGACAGCGCGCTGGCGTTGAACGAACTTCGGGAATACGACGACAGCAAACAATACGATGTAATTGTTTATGACGGCAATGGCGGCATGGATACGCTGCGGATGCTGGGAATGCCGGAAATTCTGAGTTGGTACATCCGCCGCTTCCGCCAAGCTTTGGTAGATTCGGATTTGGGTAAAGCTTTGTCGTCGTCGCCTTTTATTCAACCGCTTGTCAGTACCGTGTTGACGGTGGATTTGTCGGGAGACAATGCTTTTCAATCTACTAAGCAAGTCGATAATCTTTTGGATAAGGGTAAGGAAACGCTGGCAGATCCGAACCGCACGGCGGCTTTTTTGGTGACGACTGGGGATGCAAGTGCGATCGCAACTGCCCGCTATCTTTGGGGAAGTTCTCAACAAGTTAGTTTGACTGTGGGCGGTGTCATTGTTAATCAAGCACCGGTTACAGAAGCTATTACTGCCGATTTTGAGCCTTTGACGGCTGTTTCGGTTCCGGCGCACACTGACAATAATTGGCAGCCGCTAATTGATGCTTTGCCAGATTTTTCGGAGGCCGCAAAAGCTCCTAAACCGATTAACATAAACATTGCACAGCGTCAAGTTAGTTTGTTTTTGCCTGGGTTTGACAAGAAAGAAATTAAATTGATTCAATCGGGGCCGGAAGTGACGATCGAAGCGGGCGATCAGCGGCGCAATATTTTGCTGCCTCCGGCGCTAACTGGTAAATCTGTTACTGGTGCTAAGTTCCTGAATGGTTACTTGATTATTTCTTTTTAGGGTAAGGAAGAAGGCACGACACGGATTTTGACACGGATACACGGATGAATTATCGAGTTCTCTAATATCATGTGTCGTAGATTCGTTGTTGTGTAATTTCTGCGATCGTAGGGGCGGGTTTTACCAACCATAATCGCCTGAAAAAAACAATCTCAAAAACCCGCCCCAACCCAACGAATAATATTAATGTACATTCAGATTTATGGTGGGTGGGGGCGGGTTTATATGAATTGTCGATCGTCGTTATATATTGTTGGTGAACCCGCCCCTACGACATTTGGTAATTAAATCGACATCAACGCGCAAAATGTACATTCACCCCCAAAATCTGCTACAATCTCCAACAACACATCATCCACCCAGCCAATGTTCCGACAAATTTGGCAACGCATCCTCAACCTGTGGCAGCAAATTCAGCGGCGATTCCGCAAACCAGTACCCCCAGCGCCAAAGCCAACTCCGATTCGCACTTTTGGGGAATACGAACAGAAATTTTTGCAACTGTTAGAAGGAGTTGAACAAGGCTGGAGTCGGGGCGATATTAAAGGCTTTTTAATCGGCTGCAAAATCAAAGATGCTGAGTGGGAAAACTGGCTGCAAGAATTTGGAGAAAGGTTGCTGGTATCCCCGGAAACTAATTTAGAATTGGGTGGGCGAATGGTGCGGCTGGGTGAGATGAATTGCGGGAGAATTAGTGAGGTGGCTGGGAATATTGGCAGGGAATTGTTGGCTGGGGAGAGTTTGAATCGTAATTCTGCGGAGGTGCGAGCGGAGATAAGTGAAAATATAGTTTCTCGATTGTTGGGAAGGGAGGGTGTGAGTGTTTCTTATACAGATAATTCATCGGATGCTAACCAATCTGATTTAACTTCGGAGTCAGAATCAATAGAAAGAGAAATCAGTAAAGAGGCTATAGAATTATATAACAAAGGAGTCGATCGCTATAATGCAGGAGATTTAGGAGGGGCGATCGCAGCCTTCAAGAAAGCCTTAGAAATTGACCCGAAATTCCAGTATGCCTGGAACGGGCTGGGCAATGCCCTAAAAGATTTGGGCCGCTACAGTCAGGCGATCGCAGCCTTCGAGAAAGCCTTAGAAATTGACCCCGAATTCCACATTTCCTGGAACGGACTGGGCAGTACCCTAAGAGAGTTGGGCCGCAGCAGTGAGGCGATCGCAGCGTTGGAGAAAGCCTTAGAAATTGACCTCAAATACCACTTTGCATGGAACGCGCTGGGCAATACGCTAAGAGATGTGGGTCGCTACAATGAGGCGATCGCAGCCTTCGAGAAAGCCTTAGAAATTGACCCCAAATTCGAGGATGCCTGGAACGGGCTGGGCAATGCCCTAAGCGATTTGAGCCGCAACAGTGAGGCGATCGCAGCCTACAAGCAAGCTTTAGAAATTGACCCCCAATACCACTCTGCCTGGAACGGACTGGGCAATGCCCTAAGTGATTTGAGCCGCAACAGTGAGGCGATCACAGCCTATAAGCAAGCTTTAGAAATTGACCCCCAATACCACTTGGCATGGAACGGACTGGGCAATGCCCTAAGTGATTTGAGCCGCAACAGTGAGGCGATCGCAGCCTACAAGCAAGCCTTAGAAATTGACCCCAAATACTGCAATGCCTGGAACGGGCTGGGCTTTACCCTAAAAGATTTGGGCCGCTACAGTGAGGCGATCGCAGCCTTCGATAAAGCCCTAGAATTTACAGGCTATCAAGACTGGATGGCTTGGGGCAATCGAGGTTTCGCATTTTTCCACTCCGGGCGCTACATTGAAGCAATTCAAAACTGGGATGAAGGCTTGCAGAAATATCTCCCAAGCAACCACAACTATCGCCTCGCTTGTGGCAATTTGCACCAGGCAAAAAGCCTGGCACACTACAAACACGGTAAACAAACAGCAACTTATTGGGAATCTTTCCACAAAGCCAAAGCCAGCTACGAACAAGCCCGCGACTTCTTGAAATCACCCCTCATCCCAGAAACTTATTTAGAAGTAATGCAAGGCTTAATTACCGTCTGCCGCAGCTTGGGAGATGCCAAAACCAGCGAGTACCTTACCGAAGCTACTACCGTCTTAGAAAATCTAATTTTAGACAATGAAACTTACCCCGAAATCAAACAGCGACTCCAGCGCAAATTTGCCGGACTTTACCAGTTAGAAGTCGATAGCCTCGTCGAGTCTGGCGACCAGGTAAATGCACTGGAAAAAGCCGAATCCCGGAAAAACTTTTGCCTGCAATGGATGCGCGCAACTTCGGCAAACCCCACCGCCAGCCCGACTTATCCCCAAATCCGAGACATACTCACAAACAACACCGAAACGGCAATAATTTACTGGCATCTCAGCCCAGTTTCCGTGACTGCTTTTATCATTACCCTAGAAAAGTTTGAAGTTATTTCCACACCTCTGTGCGACTTATTCCCAAAGGAGAACAGTCAGAGTTTAGAAAAATGGCTTAAAAACTGGAAAACCAGCTATCAAAATTACGGCAAAACTACCAGCAAACAGCAAAGCAAAGAATCCCATCCCTGGCGCGAGTCAATGACAGCGCAATTGCCACAACTCGCTGACATCCTCAAAATTCCCGAAATTTGTACGCACCTCACCAATATCCAACACTTAATCTTAATTCCCCACCGCGACTTGCACCTGCTGCCACTGCACTTTTTATTCTCCGATAATCTTTTCACTATCACTTATCTGCCCAGCATCCAAGTTGGGATAGACAGACTAGACAGAAAACCCTCACATTCAATGTCTATGCTGTTGGTAGAAAGCCCCGATCCATTACTTTTTGCGGAAATAGAAGCGCCCGCGATCGCGAATTTTCACCTTAATTGCAATACCATCTCCAGTTCACAAGCTACCACAGACAATCTTAAAGAAGCTCTGCAACAAGCTGCTGACATATTCCATTTTACAGGTCACGCCTACCACAACACAAAACAGCCATCCCAGTCAGCGCTCATCCTGAAAAACAAACAGCCCCTAACTTCAGAAGAAATTGCCAAATTCGATTTGAAAAGCTATTATCTAGTCTGCCTTTCCGCTTGCGAAACTGGCATAACAGGAAAAGAAGAACTGATAGATGAATTTGTCGGTTTAGCCAGCAGCTTTTTAGCTGCGGGTGCTGTTTACGCCCTCAGCACTCTCTGGATAGTTGATGAGATTTCTACCGCATTAATGATGATTCGATTCTATGAAATTCTGAACCAACAGCGTTGCCAAAATAAGTTACATCCGGCACTAGCCCTCAAAGAAGCACAAAAATGGCTCCGAACTATTACCTACAGCGAACTATCCGACTGGTATCTCGAATTGTCTGAAATAACGTACAATTCCAGTTGCAGTCAAGATTTGAGAGACGAAGCTAACCTAATCCGCAGAAATAATGCTAAAATGGAGTCTGATGAACCGCCTTATGCCGCTCTCTATCACTGGGCAGGTTTCACGATTACTGGTAAAGTTAATCCCTAACTTCCCAACCATCGACTATTATGAAAGCAACAGATATTATTCGGCTACAAGCCATTGGGGCTACTTTAGCTCAACTAGATTCATCTATTCAACTTGGCGAGTTGGAAGATAGTATCATAAGTTCTGCGATATTGGCTTTTGAAAAATTAGCCGAACAAAACAACACTCTGAACGAAATTTACACAAAAGAACGCCTCGACTTAAAAGAGCAGTACCAAGCAAAATCAAAAGACAAACGATACCAGCCGACAAGTGACAGCATTTACAGCACGGATGCTGCAAATTTAAGCCCTTCCTTTCCTCAGCCGCCAGGAGAAGTGGAAAATCCCTCTGAAATAGCTAAAGCCTTTGACAATTTAATTGCATCTTTTAATAAAATCAAAAGCCTGTACGCGGTTGAAAACCCGCTAGAAAGTTTTCAAATCATCATCGAACAAGAAGCGATCGCACCTTTGATTCTGGAAGGTTACGATCGCATTCGAGCGCTATTTCCTACGGAAATATTAGGCTTGGAAGTGAAAACCGACCCAGAAATTGCCAACTGGCGATCGCTGTGGATTGCTATCTACACTAAGCTCGAAGTCGAGGAAGCTTTTGCAAAGTTAAACATCCTTGATGATAGTTGGTGGCTCGAAGCTAAAATAGCTGCCCCAAAAAATGATTTACATATTAGCCTTGAATGGGAGTCAAATGAGATTTGATTGGTCTGAATATTTGAATTTAGCTCAAGATTTAGCTGCCACGAATAGTGACAGTTCAGATAACAGGGAAGCCAAGTTGCGATCGGCGATAAGTAGAGCATACTATTCGACATTTTGCCTAGCGCGAAATTACTTGCGCGACATTGAAAAAGACCCAAGACTTTTTCGTAAGAATCGCGATATCAACGAACATCAATATGTAGCAGAAGAATTTATATACCACCCAACTAAAAAGAAAAACATGGTCAAAATAGGTGAAAATTTAAGCAGATTGAGAGAACTTAGGAATAAAGCTGATTATGAAGATACTATGTTTAACTTACCAAGAGAATCGAAAACTGCGTTAATGCTAGCTGAGAATATTATTTCAGCGTTAAGTAACTTAACTGAATAATCCGGCAAATCTGAGATGTTGCACCATTCTCAATAAGCTTTTTATGAACAGGCTTTCCGGCCTGTTCCACAAGAAAATTCACTCTTTGTGGAACAGGCCGGAAAGCCTGTTCTTGAGAATCGTGCAAGATGTGAGGCAAATGGGAATCGATCGCAATAAACTTAAATGGCAACTCCTGCAAAAACCCGGTTTATTGAAGAAACCGGGTTTTTTAAGACAGCTAACTAACTTTTACCGTTACCGTTTCCATTGCCGCCAGTCGTTAACAAAACCCGCTTAGCTAAAGGTTCCGGCACTTCTTGCAGCCGATCGAACTCCCAATTAAAAAATCCAACTCCCATCGTCTGCGATCGCAATTCTACGATCAAATTCTGCATTTCTGCGATCGGCAAATAAGCAGAAACTGCATCCCATCCCTTCCAGTCTTTTTTACCTTCGTAGCCGAGAATTTGGCCCCGGTGTCCGCTGACCAACTGCAACACCTTTGATGTACACTCGTTCGGAGCGCAAATTTCAACTTTGGCGATCGGCTCCAGCAATGCCGGTTCGCACTTGGCCATTCCCTCCTGCATCGCCAAACGCGCCGCTTGCTTGAAAGCTTGTTCGGAACTGTCAACGGTATGATAGGAACCGTTCGTCAGCGTCACCGCTACGTCTACCACCGGGAAACCCAGCGGGCCCCGATCCAAATACTCGCGCACTCCGACTTCCACGCCGGGAATGTACTGTTTTGGAACGACGCCGCCGACTATTTTGTCGGTAAAGGTGAAACCTTCTCCGCGAGGCTGCGGTTGAATGTCGAGGTACACGTCGCCGAATTGTCCGTGTCCCCCGCTTTGGTGTTTGTAGCGCCCGTGGATGGAAGATGCAGGTTTACGGATGGTTTCTTTGTACGGCACTTGCGGTAAGTGAGTTACCATCGGCAAATTATACTTGCGGCGCAACCTGTCTAAGGCTACTTTTAGGTGGATTTCGCCTTGACCCCAAAGTATAATTTCGTGAGTGTCGCCGTGCTGTTCCCAGACTAAAGATGGGTCTTCTTCTAGCAATTTAGCTAAAGCGGAGCTCAGCTTAACTTCATCGTTGCGCTTTTCTGGGACGATCGCCAGTGCGTAGACAGGCGGGATGATTTCGGCTTTTGGCAATAATTCCTCCGAACCCAGCGTATCGCCTGTTTTCACGCCTTCTAGCCTTCCCACAGCCACAATTTCCCCGGCGCTGACAGACTGCAAACTTTGCGTTTGCTGGCCGGTCAAGCGGTACAAACCGTTAACTCGAACGCCGTTCAAATTTGCTCCATCTGTCAGCGTCCCCCGCCACATTCTCACTAACGATAGTTTGCCTCCCTGCGGCGTGTAATAGGTTTTGAGGATTTGAGCCAGAACTTTGTTTTCACTTTGTATAATGCCTCGGCGATCGGCTGTAGTTTCGGGTGTCGGCGCTTCCCTCAGCAACGCTTCCAGCAGAGGCCGCACGCCGAAATCTTGTTCGGCGATGCCGATGAATACTGGCACAATTAAATCTGCGCCTAATTCCATCTTTAAATCGCGGGTAATTTCTTCAACGTCGGGATTGATTTCTTCGAGCAATTCTTCGAGTAAATGGTCGTCAAAATTCGCCAATTCTTCGAGCATAAGCTGCCGCGCTGCGCTTTCTTCTGCTTTGAGGTGTTCTGGAAGCGGGACGGGATCTGCGGCGGCGCCCGGATGGTAGTGGTAAGCTTGTTCGGTTACTAGGTCGATAAAACCGATGATTTGTTCGTTTTTGCCGATCGGATATTGGTGAGGTACGATCGGTCTACTGGAAACGGATTTGAGCGCGTCAATCACCTCGGTGAAGTTGCTGCCGCAAGTAGTTTCGTCTGTGTAAGCTCGATCGATCTTGTTGATGAAAACTAGGTGGGGAATTTCCCAATCGTCGAGGAATTTAAACAGGGGTGCGAGGGTTAAAGTGCGATCGGCAACGGGTTCGCAAACAATTATCGCCGCATCCACACCGATGAGTGCATTGTAAGTTTCTTGGGCAAATTCTACCGAACCCGGACAGTCGAGAAATGTGAAGCGGACGCCTTGATATTCAGCGGTGGCGGCGTTTACTTCTACGCTCATTTGGCGATCGCGTGCTTCGGGCGAACTATCACCTATTGTGTTGCCATCTTTGACATTTCCTTTGCGGGTAATTGTCCCTGTCACCGACAGCAAACTTTCGAGCAGTGCGGTTTTACCGCTTAAATAAGGGCCAACAATTGCAACGTTCCGCGTGGCCCCAAGGACTTTTTCGTTCATATTCCCTCCAACAGAAAACTTGTTTTCCATTGCTCTTAGTGCAATCTGTTCTATACCATTTTCTAGACTTTTTCTAGGTTAATTTTTATTGCAGTTTTGAGCAATTTCAGATTTTGGTATGATTCTATACTTTTGACGGTAGCGTGTTTTGAGTGACCAAAACACAAATTGTAGTTTTTCTTAATATTTGGATTTTTTAACCGCAGAGAACGCAGAGAACGCAGAGGAAGAGAAGAGAGAGACTAATAATTTCTGGTTCCCAGGCTTTGCCTGGGAACGTATTTCTAGAGGCTCTGCCTCGATTTTAGCTGTTTTTTGTGTCTAATTTCTCAGGAGTCGCAAACCGCTTAATGTGACTATTACTGTAGAGCCTTCATGACCGATGACGCCTAAAGGCATGGTGATGTTTCCGAAGAAATTGGCAGCCAATAACAGCACAATGCAACTGAGTGCAAAAACAATGTTTTGTTTGACAATTTTTTGAGCGCGGCGGCCTAAACTAATTGCTTTAGCTAGTTGCTCTAATTTATCTGCCATTAATACGATATCAGCAGTTTCTAAAGCAACGTCGCTGCCGGAAATTCCCATCGCAATGCCCACGGAAGCTTGAGCGAGGGCGGGGGCGTCGTTGATGCCGTCTCCTACCATTGCTACAGTTTGATACTGGGTTTGCAGTTGTTTTATTGCCTGCACTTTGTCTTCGGGCAAAAGTTCGGCGTACACTTCTTTGATGCCTAATTGACGGGCGATGTGTTGAGCTGTTTTCTCGTTGTCGCCGCTTAGCATAATTATATGTTCTACGCCTAATTTTTGCAAGTGTTTTAATGTTGCTGCTGCTTCGGGGCGGATGGTATCTGCTACTGCAATGATTCCTAAAAGTTGATCGCCTTTTGCCACCCAAACAACTGTTTTACCTTCGGCTTGTAACTGCTGGCTGATTTGAGCTAATTCGGAAGTTGCTTCGACAAATTCGGCTTTACCAATGGCAATGATTTGATTGTTGACTTTGCCGACAATTCCTTGACCGATTTTTGCTTGTACGTCGGTAGCGGTTGACAATTGTAACTGTTGCTGCTGGGCGGCGCTGACAATTGCAGAGGCGATCGCGTGTTCGGAATGAGCTTCTAGGGCTGCTGCCAATTGCAGAACTTCTGTTTCAGTATATCCGGCTGCTGGTACAATTTGGATAACTTCAGGTTTTCCCGTGGTGAGAGTTCCGGTTTTGTCAAAGGCGATCGCCCTGACTTTACCAATCATCTCTAATTGCGCGCCACTTTTAAACAAAATCCCCTGTCTCGCCCCGTTAGCAATTCCCGAAAGCAGCGCCGGCATAATCGAAGCCATCAGCGCGCAGGGGGATGCGACTACTAGGAAAATCAGCGCCCGATAGATTGTCTCTTCCCAATTCCAGCCCAAAACAAAGGGCGGCAAAGTTGCCAGCAGCAAGCCTAAACCGACAATTAATTTGGCATAACCGCGCTCGAATTTTTCCACAAACATTTGAGAAGGCGGCGCTGCTGTTTGCGCTTCTTGAACCAGCCGAATCACTCGCTGAATCAAGCTGCTTTCTGGAGTTTTATGAACTTCGAGTTTCAGCGCGCCGACACCGTTGATTGTACCTGCATAGACTTCATCGCCGCTGGTTTTCTCCACGGGCATCGATTCGCCGGTAATCGAGGCTTGATCGATCGCACTGTAGCCTTCAATAATTATCGCATCTGTGGGGATGATTTCTCCGGGCTTGACTAAAATGTAATCGCCAATTTCCAATTTGTCGATCGCAACTTCCCGTTCCCCCCCGTACATTACCACCCTAGCAGTATCCGCAGTCAAACTCATCAAACTGCGGATGCTGCGTTCAGTCCGCTGCATAGCATAACCTTCAAGGGCGCCGCTAATTGCAAAGATTAAAATCAACACCGCACCGTCAACAATTAAATGATATTCTTGCCGCCATAGCCCTAAACCGGCCGCGCCCAAAGCAGCGACAATCATTAACAAATCTACATCTAATTCGCGTTCTTGAAAAAGCGTAGTTAAGCCTTCGCGGGTACTGGAATAGCCGCCGATAACATAAGCTGCGGGTAAGATTAACACGGCTACACCCAGCCAGCCGAGTTGCAGGGCTAGGGAACCCAAGATTACTAGAATTCCGCACAGGGCGGCAGTCACAGCGTCTGGATGTTCTTCTGCTAACTGGGAGATGCGAGAAATTGACAAAGAATTAGAAGTCATTTGTAAAGCTTGATTTGGTAGAATGACTCTTTTAGCCTAAACCTTGACATTAGTGTCAATGTCAAGAGTGAAACTAAAATAAATCCAGCATCAACTCGCCTCTCGTTGAGTACCAGAGTCAGACAGTCCGACAGGGAATGAATTCCCTGTCTCATAGCGCAAGTCCTCTGAAAGAGGACTGAAGATAGCTGAGAATTGAATTTAATGTTTCAGTCGGTTTTAACTCACATCTTGCACCATTCTCGCTTAACAGGCTTTTCGGCCTGTTCCACAAAGACTATATTTTCTTGTGGAACAGGCCGAAAAGCCTGTTCCTAAAAAAGTAATTGAGAATGGTGCAAGATATAAGTTTTAACTGAGATATTGCACCATTGTCAAGAACGGGCAAGATGCCCGTTCCACAAAGAGTATATTTTCTTGTGGAACAGGCCGAAAAGCCTGTTCCTAAAAAAGTAATTGACAATGATGCAAGATAACTGAGATATTGCACCATTGTCAAGAACGGGCAAGATGCCCGTTCCACAAAGAATGAGTTTTCCTGTGGAACAGGCCGAAAAGCCTGTTCCTAAAAAAGTAATTGACAATGATGCAAGATATCAGTTTTAACTGACTTCTGCTATGAGACGGGGAATTGATTCACTCCTAGGACGGAGGGTGAATTCGAGAATCAAATATACAATCAAAATCCCAAAATCCCATGCAACAATACCTGACAATCAAACAACTTACAGAAGCGGTAAAAGGCACAATTACCCCTCGGATGGTGCGACATTATCACGCTTTGGGGCTGCTATCTCCGGCGGTACGATCGACTTCTAACTACAGATTGTATACCCGCAGCGATGTGCAAAGACTGCAAAGAATAGTCGCACTCAAGCAGCAAGGCTTTCAACTGTCTCACATCCGCAAACTGTTAGAAACTGACGCGGATGCTTCTCCTGACGCGCTGATGGCGACTCTGCAACGGCAATATCTGTCGGTTATTCAGCAAATTGTTCGCCTCAGAGAAACGGCATCGGCGCTGGAAGGATTGCTGGGGCGGGATATTTCCTGTCAAGCGGTGCAAGCGGACGCATTGGCGCAATTAAGGCTGTTGCAGGCGGAAACTGAGGGGGGGTTGGATGAGTGGGAACAACTTTGGGAGGGTTGGGATGCGGGGGCGCACACTCACCCGGAGGAGTTTGGGGAGTCGTTGCAGCATTTGTTGCCGGATTTGGCCGATCGCTCGGAAATTGAGGTAGACTTGCTTTCAAAACTGGTGTTAGCCTGCGGAGATTGTTCGCTGCTGCCGTTTGTGAAGTTGAGCGAAACGGCGATTAAATCGGCGCGGGAAGCTTTGAAAAATCAGTGTCAAATTGTGGCTGATGTGCCGCCTGTTTTTGCGGCTTTGGATCGAACTAGATTGGCGCATTTGGGAACAAGTATTGCAACTTTAATTGATGACCCGCACATCAATGCTGCGGCGGAAGCGGAACAGGAATTCTGGCAGCAGCGTGAGTGGTTTGATAAGTTGTTGAAACTGGAAAAAGGATGTATATTGGTGATAGGATATGCGCCGTCTGTGCTGATGGCGGTTTGCGAGGCGATCGAGTGTGGGCAATTGCAACCGGCTTTGGTAGTTGGAATGCCGATCGGTTTTAGTCATTCTCCGGTGGCGAAACGGCGGTTAGTGCGATCGGGCGTTGCTTATATTACGACTGTGGGAACTTTTGGCGGCGGATTGTTGGCGGCGGTTGCTTTGAATGCTTTGGTTGAGTCTTTGATTGAAAAGCCGAATTGTCATTGTCATTTGAAGTGAAGATGGGATTTAGGTTGGTTGCGGCGAAGAAGGAGTCAGGAGTCAGGAGTCAGGAGAAGAATACTCTCTTTCCTCCTGTCTCCTCCTCTGGTGAATACTTCCGAAAGTTTCAATCCCTGATAGGGAGTTTGGTTAATTGCGGCAAAGGTTTTTAGTGATTTTCCACGAATTTGATTTTTGTTTCAATCCCTGATAGGGAGTTTGGTTAATTGCGGCTTCCCGGTCAACTAGCTTTAGAGTTTTCTGAACCTGAGTTTCAATCCCTGATAGGGAGTTAGGTTAATTGTGGCTCAGCAAGAGCATATTCGGGCGCTCCGATACCCGAACACAAGTTTCAATCCCTGATAGGGAGTTAGGTTAATTGTGGCCCATCATTCGTGTTGACGCTAATCCACCAATTACCGGGAGATGGGTTTCAATCCCTGATAGGGAGTTAGGTTAATTGTGGCCTGATTGTCTATCACTCCCGCAGCTTGGGCTGCCTTGTTTCAATCCCTGATAGGGAGTTAGGTTAATTGTGGCAGCAAACTATTTTGGCGGCTTTTGAGGAGTCGGTTTCAATCCCTGATAGGGAGTTAGGTTAATTGTGGCCGGCATAGACCCGCGGCAGCAGCAAGCACTCCTGTTTCAATCCCTGATAGGGAGTTAGGTTAATTGTGGCTCGATCTTGTGATGCCAATACGAGAAATTCATCAATTTGGTTTCAATCCCTGATAGGGAGTTAGGTTAATTGTGGCTCGGTAATTACCAGTGGTGTTGTCAGCGCCGATCGCCCACCATGTTTCAATCCCTGATAGGGAGTTAGGTTAATTGTGGCCAGGGCCGCACAGCTCCGACATCATACCGTAGGAATAAGTCATCGCCCACCATGTTTCAATCCCTGATAGGGAGTTAGGTTAATTGTGGCGAATTTAGTCTTAGGGCTTGATGATTTAAAGTAGTTTCAATCCCTGATAGGGAGTTAGGTTAATTGTGGCTTTACAGGGAGCTGTACGAAGTGTTCCCAAATGTCAATCCCGTTTCAATCCCTGATAGGGAGTTAGGTTAATTGTGGCTTGAAGAAGAAAGCAGCTCTATTTATCACGGCTGCGTTTCAATCCCTGATAGGGAGTTAGGTTAATTGTGGCGATCGAGCTTCGACTAGAAATCGTGGCCATTTCCTGAACTTCTGGAGACATCGGCTGCTTGCGAGTTAGGTTAATTGTGGCGATCGAGCTTCGACTAGAAATCGGTGCACATTTACCGTGTTCGTTTCAATCCCTGATAGGGAGTTAGGTTAATTGTGGCATCCTCGGTATTGGCAATCACAGAAAATCTGAAGCGTTTCAATCCCTGATAGGGAGTTAGGTTAATTGTGGCTTGCCAGCCTTGACTTAGGTGGCTGGCTCAATCATGTTTCAATCCCTGATAGGGAGTTAGGTTAATTGTGGCGTTTGGCTGCTTTGTCAGGTTTACGAAGTAGTTAAACCAGTTTCAATCCCTGATAGGGAGTTAGGTTAATTGTGGCGCGGCCCTGATGAATTAAACGCGCTAGAGAGCCCGCGTTTCAATCCCTGATAGGGAGTTAGGTTAATTGTGGCCAGAGTTAGAAGCGCCGCGCAAGTTCCCAGGCAAGTTTCAATCCCTGATAGGGAGTTAGGTTAATTGTGGCTGAAAACGGCTGGCATTATTTACCCAAACCCCTTGCCCATGTTTCAATCCCTGATAGGGAGTTAGGTTAATTGTGGCCCGTGCCGTATCCACAATAGTGCGAGGGGATTAGAAAATTCGTTTCAATCCCTGATAGGGAGTTAGGTTAATTGTGGCAAATTTATCAAATTTTTCAGCTCCCATAAACTCTTGGTTTCAATCCCTGATAGGGAGTTAGGTTAATTGTGGCTTTTTTGCCCTTCGCTTGTAAATCCTTAACCCCTCGAAGGTTTCAATCCCTGATAGGGAGTTAGGTTAATTGTGGCGTCGGCGAGCGGGCTGTGTCATAATGTTGATGGGTTCCAAGGTTTCAATCCCTGATAGGGAGTTAGGTTAATTGTGGCATGATTACGGGAATGTTGAGAATGTCTCAATTATTTGTTTCAATCCCTGATAGGGAGTTAGGTTAATTGTGGCTAGTCTTCGTAAGTGCCGCCCCGTCTGCTGCGGTGTTTCAATCCCTGATAGGGAGTTAGGTTAATTGTGGCTTAGATTGTACTATAGAGGAATCAAATAA
This sequence comes from Microcoleus sp. B5-D4, assembly GCF_036705145.1. Lineage (NCBI taxonomy): Bacteria > Bacillati > Cyanobacteriota > Cyanophyceae > Oscillatoriales > Microcoleaceae > Microcoleus > Microcoleus sp. B5-D4. The sequence continues at coordinate 18,941 of NZ_JAUBTV010000015.1, forward strand.
GCGAGCAACGGAGGTTTCAATCCCTGATAGGGAGTTAGGTTAATTGTGGCTCTTATATCAAATTCTAAATCTACACTTTCAGAGTTTCAATCCCTGATAGGGAGTTAGGTTAATTGTGGCACTTGTTAGAAACATCAATCCCTTTTCAAGTAAGTTTCAATCCCTGATAGGGAGTTAGGTTAATTGTGGCTTTTCCGGCGCACGCTGGCAAGATATTTGGCGGCTAATGGTAATGTTTCAATCCCTGATAGGGAGTTAGGTTAATTGTGGCGCAAGAATTCGCGGGCACCGGCGGCAGTGGCAGTGTTTCAATCCCTGATAGGGAGTTAGGTTAATTGTGGCCCTCACTAGCGGTATTTTCACCAGATTTTCCGCTGGGTTTCAATCCCTGATAGGGAGTTAGGTTAATTGTGGCTCTATAGCCCTCAATGGTTTGAAGTGTGATGAGGGGTTTCAATCCCTGATAGGGAGTTAGGTTAATTGTGGCTCGGCTTCTTATCCTGAATTTATACCCAATTGGAAACGAGCGTTTCAATCCCTGATAGGGAGTTAGGTTAATTGTGGCCCGATGCAAAATCGTTGCGTCCAAGTTCCTGTTTGATATAGGTTTCAATCCCTGATAGGGAGTTAGGTTAATTGTGGCTTTACCATCTACCTCGATCCGGGTCAGCCAAAGCAATCCGGCTCCAGGTTTCAATCCCTGATAGGGAGTTAGGTTAATTGTGGCTCTAGACAAAGAGCAGAAAATATGGAAGGCGGATACGCCGGGTTTCAATCCCTGATAGGGAGTTAGGTTAATTGTGGCTATTCGCTGTCAATAATTCTGGCTACCATGTTTTGTTTGCAGGTTTCAATCCCTGATAGGGAGTTAGGTTAATTGTGGCACACCCGTGAGTACCAGCCTTGCTGGAGTCTCTGCCGACACCGTTTCAATCCCTGATAGGGAGTTAGGTTAATTGTGGCCGGGTAATTCTTGCATTAGCTCACTCCCAACAAATTAGTTTCAATCCCTGATAGGGAGTTAGGTTAATTGTGGCGCTGTTCGCCTAGTGGTAGGAAATGAAAAGGCTGTGCGTTTCAATCCCTGATAGGGAGTTAGGTTAATTGTGGCTCGTTTTAGGCATTGATCACTGAAACACTTTGAAACGTTTCAATCCCTGATAGGGAGTTAGGTTAATTGTGGCTCCGAAGACTTCTAGGTACTGCTTGCGCGAAGTGTTTCAATCCCTGATAGGGAGTTAGGTTAATTGTGGCATTGAATTCACAATCCACACGCAAGCTAAACGCGTTTCAATCCCTGATAGGGAGTTAGGTTAATTGTGGCAATTAGAAGCCCGCCGAGAATTGCTTCTTCGGGTTTCAATCCCTGATAGGGAGTTAGGTTAATTGTGGCATGTCTTCTACGTCGCACTTCAACTCACCAATCTCGTTTCAATCCCTGATAGGGAGTTAGGTTAATTGTGGCCAGATACATCGCTTTCATTAGTTTTTGTCCTCAATGCAAATGGAGGTTTCAATCCCTGATAGGGAGTTAGGTTAATTGTGGCTCTACAATCTCCTAGTGAAGTTTGAAGCGCGAGGTTTCAATCCCTGATAGGGAGTTTGGTTAATTGCGGCTAGGGGAGCCGTGAGTGCTTTATCAATGCTTTCCGTTTCAATCCCTGATAGGGAGTTTGGTTAATTGCGGCCTATGCAGAAACCTATGCAGAAACCTGCACCTGCTGGTTTCAATCCCTGATAGGGAGTTTGGTTAATTGCGGCTGGCGGTGCAAACGCTAGGCTATCGCGCATCAATCTTCAGTTTCAATCCCTGATAGGGAGTTTGGTTAATTGCGGCTTATTCGAGTGATGCCACACCGAAGTGTGAGAGAGTTTCAATCCCTGATAGGGAGTTTGGTTAATTGCGGCCCCCTAAAATCCACCACTTTTGAATCCACGAAAGGGTTTCAATCCCTGATAGGGAGTTTGGTTAATTGCGGCGGAAATTGTAGGCAAGTTGCAGCAATTCCCGATCGGTTTCAATCCCTGATAGGGAGTTTGGTTAATTGCGGCCTGGGACAGCACCTTAACCACCCATTATTTTTAGCGTTTCAATCCCTGATAGGGAGTTTGGTTAATTGCGGCTACCGATCGGCTAGAGCGCATTCCGGCGCTCCGATACCCGGTTTCAATCCCTGATAGGGAGTTTGGTTAATTGCGGCTAGGAAAACATATTGAAAGTATTGAGGAAATTGAAGTTTCAATCCCTGATAGGGAGTTTGGTTAATTGCGGCCGTAGTTGAACCGGAACACATCGCAACCCCGTTGTTTCAATCCCTGATAGGGAGTTTGGTTAATTGCGGCTGGATTGCAGGCAAGCAACACTGCGCCAAGAAACTTGTGTTTCAATCCCTGATAGGGAGTTTGGTTAATTGCGGCTCGCCCAGCCGGGGTATTGGTGCGGGTAACTGATAGCGTTTCAATCCCTGATAGGGAGTTTGGTTAATTGCGGCGGGAGGCAGAGAGAGAAAGTCGATTACCACTGTTTGTTTCAATCCCTGATAGGGAGTTTGGTTAATTGCGGCTTGGGTTATATAAATCAATCCCGCGAATCCCAGAAAGTTTCAATCCCTGATAGGGAGTTTGGTTAATTGCGGCAATACGTTTTTCTAGCAAGCTGTCTGACAAGTTTTGTCTGTTTCAATCCCTGATAGGGAGTTTGGTTAATTGCGGCCCTGCATCAATCCATCACAAAATGGCATTTTGGTGTTTCAATCCCTGATAGGGAGTTTGGTTAATTGCGGCAGTTCGCGGTAACGCTGGTCTAGCTAAGAAATTGCACAGTTTCAATCCCTGATAGGGAGTTTGGTTAATTGCGGCGCGGCGTTGCGTACCAGAAAGAGGTAAAAATTGATCTCTGTGTTTCAATCCCTGATAGGGAGTTTGGTTAATTGCGGCGCTGGATGCTAGCAGCTTGCTGTATTCACTCTGTGTTTCAATCCCTGATAGGGAGTTTGGTTAATTGCGGCATCCGGCAATTATTTCTAGACGGCTGGAGCCGGGGTTTCAATCCCTGATAGGGAGTTTGGTTAATTGCGGCATCAGTCCTTGATAGCTTGGTTCATTTAGACACAAGTTTCAATCCCTGATAGGGAGTTTGGTTAATTGCGGCCGGCGGTTGAGTTGGTGAGTTTTGAATCTGAAATTAGGTTTCAATCCCTGATAGGGAGTTTGGTTAATTGCGGCCCGAAATTGATTTCAGTCGGGAGTTCGTAGCAGTTCGCGTTTCAATCCCTGATAGGGAGTTTGGTTAATTGCGGCGATTTTGATAAAATTGTTTTAGAGCCTATCCCTGTTTCAATCCCTGATAGGGAGTTTGGTTAATTGCGGCTCGAAATGAAAAGTTCATCAGTAAACGTGCTGAAGCAGTATTGTTTCAATCCCTGATAGGGAGTTTGGTTAATTGCGGCGGTTGACGTTCCAATCCCTTCGGCAATGGGTGAAGCGTTTCAATCCCTGATAGGGAGTTTGGTTAATTGCGGCCCAGCACCTGCATCAATCTGGAGTCTGGCAGAAAGTTTCAATCCCTGATAGGGAGTTTGGTTAATTGCGGCTTTAAAGGAAATGGGAGCAAGCAATGGTGGTTTGTGTGGTTTCAATCCCTGATAGGGAGTTTGGTTAATTGCGGCCCATATACTATCAATGCTTTCTCTATTTTGTAAGTTTCAATCCCTGATAGGGAGTTTGGTTAATTGCGGCTTGGGGGAATCAACCACCTCAGCACCGATCGCGATCGGCGACGGCACAGTTTCAATCCCTGATAGGGAGTTTGGTTAATTGCGGCTTTTGATATCCTCTACGTCAGTTTGCAATAGACCTAGATCGTTTCAATCCCTGATAGGGAGTTTGGTTAATTGCGGCTTCGGGATACCTAGGAGCACCTTTTATCGAGCATTGAGTTTCAATCCCTGATAGGGAGTTTGGTTAATTGCGGCATGTCATATTTATTTGGCTCCAAACGTTGAAAGAGGTTTCAATCCCTGATAGGGAGTTTGGTTAATTGCGGCTTTTTTCCAGTTTTATGCTGATATGCCTCCTGATTGGGATAGTTCAGGTTTCAATCCCTGATAGGGAGTTTGGTTAATTGCGGCATTAGCAGCCGGCGCTTGACCCTTGAAAAATATCTAGTTTCAATCCCTGATAGGGAGTTTGGTTAATTGCGGCCCAGCCCCGCCGATGCTGCTGAAACTGCCAATAGCTGCGTTTCAATCCCTGATAGGGAGTTTGGTTAATTGCGGCCGGTGCCGCCCCGGTTCGCCGCTGGTTTATTTCCGACTAATTCTATGTGTTTCAATCCCTGATAGGGAGTTTGGTTAATTGCGGCTGGGAGTCGTGCAGCACTTGAGGCGGTGAAAATTGTTTCAATCCCTGATAGGGAGTTTGGTTAATTGCGGCTGTGGAGCATGGCTTTCAGCTCCAACTGTCACCAAATGTTTCAATCCCTGATAGGGAGTTTGGTTAATTGCGGCCAGACGCCCAAGAGTTAGCTGCTGAAGCTGTATCGCTATCGTTTCAATCCCTGATAGGGAGTTTGGTTAATTGCGGCATTGGTAGGAATTCCCGGACAGCAGGCCTTCTTTGAGTTTCAATCCCTGATAGGGAGTTTGGTTAATTGCGGCGCTATCGCACTGTAAGCAGGGTTTAGTGCTGCACGGTGCAAAGTTTCAATCCCTGATAGGGAGTTTGGTTAATTGCGGCTATCTGATTTAAGGTTTGTTCCAAAAAAGTTAAAGGTTTCAATCCCTGATAGGGAGTTTGGTTAATTGCGGCGTACCCCTTATAACACGTCTGATAAGTACCCCTTATGTTTCAATCCCTGATAGGGAGTTTGGTTAATTGCGGCTTGACGGTAAAGCGTCTGGGTTTTCAGTAGTAGAGTTTCAATCCCTGATAGGGAGTTTGGTTAATTGCGGCCCTAAAAGTTTTGCCGTCACACTCAACACTACTTTGTTTCAATCCCTGATAGGGAGTTTGGTTAATTGCGGCGCTTTAAATCAATTTGAACGTGGTTTAGTAAAATTGTTTCAATCCCTGATAGGGAGTTTGGTTAATTGCGGCCTATCTATAGCACTTTAGTTTGTATCGTAATTAACTATGTTTCAATCCCTGATAGGGAGTTTGGTTAATTGCGGCGGTAATGCCCCGGTTCGTCGCTAGTCTGATTTTAGCTAGTTTCAATCCCTGATAGGGAGTTTGGTTAATTGCGGCTCTAGATTCTGAATTAACTGCAACTCGCGAAGCTCGTTTCAATCCCTGATAGGGAGTTTGGTTAATTGCGGCTTGACGTTGCATGGTAACTTCCATGCTACGGAGCCGTTTCAATCCCTGATAGGGAGTTTGGTTAATTGCGGCTTAATTGCGGCTAAATGCCCGTCTTTCCGGGCTGTCAACCGATGTTATTAGTTTCAATCCCTGATAGGGAGTTTGGTTAATTGCGGCCTTAAAGCAGTTCTTAAGCAGTCCTCTCACAAAGTTTCAATCCCTGATAGGGAGTTTGGTTAATTGCGGCTTTATCAATCCATTCAGCACTTTTTTCTATTTCAAGTTTCAATCCCTGATAGGGAGTTTGGTTAATTGCGGCGCAATGAGAAGGAATGCTTTGGCACTCAGACCAAGAAGTTTCAATCCCTGATAGGGAGTTTGGTTAATTGCGGCCTTAATCGGTTTAGAAACGGGCTCAGAAGTATACAAAGTTTCAATCCCTGATAGGGAGTTTGGTTAATTGCGGCTTTATATCTGCTAAATTGATATTTATCCAAGAACTAGTTTCAATCCCTGATAGGGAGTTTGGTTAATTGCGGCGACCGAAGAAGCTCAAGGCGCAGCCTATGCACTTAAGTTTCAATCCCTGATAGGGAGTTTGGTTAATTGCGGCGAAAATTACAATTTGGCTTACGGCAGACAACGGAGAGTTTCAATCCCTGATAGGGAGTTTGGTTAATTGCGGCAATCTTGGAAAGCTTACTATCAGCCTGCCGACATGTTTCAATCCCTGATAGGGAGTTTGGTTAATTGCGGCGAGCGTCCCCCGTCTTCATCAGGTTCGATTTTTCGTTTCAATCCCTGATAGGGAGTTTGGTTAATTGCGGCTCGAAAACAGGCGGAATTGTTCGCAGAAGCCAATTCTGAGGTTTCAATCCCTGATAGGGAGTTTGGTTAATTGCGGCTATGCAGCCGGGTCGGTCAAGTCAAGCCCGTCCTCTTCATTTTTGTTTCAATCCCTGATAGGGAGTTTGGTTAATTGCGGCGCGATGGTGCGGGGTGCGGTTCATCCGATCGCACTTAACGTTTCAATCCCTGATAGGGAGTTTGGTTAATTGCGGCAAAACGAACATCTTTACCACCGCTTTCTTTAATAGTTTCAATCCCTGATAGGGAGTTTGGTTAATTGCGGCCTAGCGGTTTCTTATTGGTAGAAAATACCTATTAATGTTTCAATCCCTGATAGGGAGTTTGGTTAATTGCGGCTTTTTAAATTTAAGGGGGTGCGGTAATGCCTTTGACAACAAGTTTCAATCCCTGATAGGGAGTTTGGTTAATTGCGGCAAAATTTGCGCTCCTTTCTGTCTGGAAAAAATTGGTTTCAATCCCTGATAGGGAGTTTGGTTAATTGCGGCAGCTTTCGCGGTAGCTCTCAGTTGTCCTGTATTTGTTTCAATCCCTGATAGGGAGTTTGGTTAATTGCGGCGTGGCGGAATCGGTTGCCCCGTGCATTTTATTGGTAGTTTCAATCCCTGATAGGGAGTTTGGTTAATTGCGGCCTGCTGTCTCTCGGTGGTTTGGGTGGTGCTTCGTTTGTTTCAATCCCTGATAGGGAGTTTGGTTAATTGCGGCCGATCGTGAAAATCGCAAAGCTTATGCTTCTGTGGCGTTTCAATCCCTGATAGGGAGTTTGGTTAATTGCGGCAATAATTAGCAGTGGTAGAGATTTCATACGATCGTTTCAATCCCTGATAGGGAGTTTGGTTAATTGCGGCCTGTTAGTAAATAGGTAGGGTTACTGTTAGGAAATGGTTTCAATCCCTGATAGGGAGTTTGGTTAATTGCGGCGATAGCTCGACATTGTTACTCTTTCTTGCTTGCAGGTTTCAATCCCTGATAGGGAGTTTGGTTAATTGCGGCACCGGGGTTGCGACGGATTGAATAAACAACTTTAGTTTCAATCCCTGATAGGGAGTTTGGTTAATTGCGGCGTCATTCGATGCGAGATGTACTTGATGAAGTAGAAAGTTTCAATCCCTGATAGGGAGTTTGGTTAATTGCGGCTTGTACTCACGGTAAATTGTGCGGAAACTGAATGTTTCAATCCCTGATAGGGAGTTTGGTTAATTGCGGCGGTAAATTCTAACCTTTTGCGCCGCAACTCTGGATCGGTTTCAATCCCTGATAGGGAGTTTGGTTAATTGCGGCAGTGATAAGGGTTACTTATCAAGGGTTATGTTGTTTCAATCCCTGATAGGGAGTTTGGTTAATTGCGGCAGAGTGTGTTCAGGCATCCAAGGTCTTCCGAATATATCTAAGTTTCAATCCCTGATAGGGAGTTTGGTTAATTGCGGCTTGAGAGATGGTAAGGTTATCGCACCATCAACCGTCGTTTCAATCCCTGATAGGGAGTTTGGTTAATTGCGGCAGGTCGGACATATTTAAGCTAATGAAAAATTCCGGGTTTCAATCCCTGATAGGGAGTTTGGTTAATTGCGGCACAATTTTTCAATACATAATAGATATAGAATAATTAAGTTTCAATCCCTGATAGGGAGTTTGGTTAATTGCGGCACACCCACCTTGACCAGTAGCCTCATCCTGATCGTTTCAATCCCTGATAGGGAGTTTGGTTAATTGCGGCGCTGAGGGTTTGGCGGTTTGGTCTGAGGAATTGAGAGTTTCAATCCCTGATAGGGAGTTTGGTTAATTGCGGCATCTCCCCCAAAAGTCCGTAACTCGGCGCACTTGGAAAGTTTCAATCCCTGATAGGGAGTTTGGTTAATTGCGGCCGCCCGTTCCAGAAGCATTGCTGTATTTGGTTTTCAAGGTGCAGTTCCGTGAATCTAAAACAAAAGTACCATTTCGGCCTTCGACTTGTCAATACCCAAAATTTCATATTCACTCCAAAGCCTTATCCTGTAATACTTTCAGACTTTCCGTGAATCGTATTCTCAGACAGAGAGCCTCAAACTCTTGCAGCACGTACATTCTAGCCTCAAAATTTAACACCTCGATTTTTACACCTACCCATTCACGGATTTTCCACCCAAAAACAGACATCAACCGATCACCACTTGCCCAAAGCCCCCCAAACAGTACCCGAAACCACCCCCCAAATCGCCCCCAAACCAGCCCCCACGATCGCCCCCGCCACAGGCCCCAACTCCACCGGCACCCCAGCGCTAACAGCCGGAAACATCGCAGACACCCCCGCACCCAACACAGCACCCGCAAAAGTCCCCAAAAAACTGCCCCAAATCGCCCCCAAAGCCCCACCCCTCACCCCCGAAGGCTGAAACGAAATCGGCAGCTTCGGCGCAAACCCGCAAAAACCCAACAAACCCCCAGAAACCACACCCCCAACAGAACCGACACCAGCCGCCACGATCGCCACACCCAGCAGCAAACCCGCAAACTCATTCAGCGGCCGCATCTGGACACCGTATTGCTGCCAAACCACCAGCCCAACCCCCAAAAAAACACCAGCCAGAGTCCCCACAAACGAGCCCCAGACAGCCCCCAAAGACCCTCCCCGCCGGCCCCACACCCTCCCCGCCGGCAGCGCCAGAGGAGGCCGAAAACTCGCCCAAACACAGCCCCAGACTGCACCAACCCCCGCCCCAGCCAAAATCCTCTCCCCGATCGCCACATTGTTATTAATCGCCCCAAACACCGCACCGCCGATCGCCGCCAACAAAAAAGCCCCCCAAGCCGCCCCCACCAAAACTCCGCCCCACTTCCGCCAAATCTGATTCGGCGGCAAAGTAAAAACTCCCCACATCACCCCAAAAAAACAGCCCCAAATCGAACCAACAAAAATCGCCCCCAAAATAGCACCGCCGCCCTCAGCTATTGCCGAATAAATCCCCCCGATCGCCGCCAAACACAAACTACCCCAAACACCACCCCAAGCAGCATCCTGAAAAATGCGCTCAAACTTGCCCACGGGAAGCTGAGGCGCAGGAGTCCGACTCCGAGAAGACATCGGCATCGGTAGCAACGGCACTGCGTACTGACCGAGGGGGCGTGGCAGCCCCGTGGAGGGCTGTTGCCGACGCACTGCGGGCTGGGGTACGACAGGCGGGGGTTGGGGCTTTTTACGCTTGATTTTCGCGGGCTGCAAGTGCAATCCGTGGCTGACTGCTTGGCGCGAAGGAAACGGATCGCGCCCTTTGAGGAGTTTTGCCCGATCGCACCAAGGGCACCGACTGAGATGATTTCCGTATTTATGCTGACTATTTTTGCTGCAAGTTACCAAAGCATCTTCCGCTTCCCGAATCGCATTCACCCAAGTTTTCGCATCCGGGCGCGCCGCAGGATTGCCGTGCCCTTCCTCAAAACAGCGGATAAACATCTGCCGCAGCCGCGGATGCAGCATCTCGAAAGGAGGCGCAGCGGGCATCGGGCGGTAGGGAATTCGCTTCGTACCTGTGGGGAAATGGCCCGATCGAATTCTCGCTTCCAAAGACGGTGGTTCATCGCTACCGAGATAAACTCCCGAAAACGGATGCGTACCTTCCATCAGCAATTGAAAAATTAATACCGCTAAACCGAACAAATCGTGCTCTGGGGATCGATCGATATCGCGGAAAGTCTGGCCCTGCAACTCCGGCGGCGTAAACTCCGGTTTCCCCACGGGACACCGATAAACGTAACCTGTATAAGGATCGCGCACTTGAAACGAATCCGTGTCTACCAGCGTTACCAACGCCGTATCCGTCACGAGAATGTTCGACTCGTTTACGTCGCCGATGACGTAACCCCTGACGTGGAGGGCGTTTACAGCCGAGGCGAGATTTCTGGCGGTACGGTGGAGGTAAAGATAGCTAAATAGCGGTTTTTGTTCGCGCCTGGTTTTGGGAGTATAGAAAGTGTGTACCGGCATCACTTTTTTGACGCGCGGCATCACAAAACCGACGATTTTTTCTCGCCCGCCGACAGTATGCAGCAAATCGATCGGCCAAGCAATAGAAGCGTGTCCCGGTTCGGCGATCGGCGCATCCGGCGGCATACTGAACATGACTGTGAGTTTGTCGCCGTCTTCGTCTGTCGGTTTGTGGTAGATTTTTGCTACAAGGGACGAGTCTTGGGCGATCGGGTAGATGCGACCTTCACCCCCACTGGCGATCGCGTTTTTGGTGTCGATCGCAATCAGTTGTCCGCTAAATTGGCGCTGCAACTGCATAGAATTCGCTTAGGGTATGGGGGCATCAATCGATTTTAGATTTGAGATTTTGGATTTTAGATTAAAGAAAGCTACCCCACTGATAAATCCGTAATTCTATTTTATTGTGGGGAGTAGGGGTTGGGCAGGAGAGCCCGCCCTGGAAAATTCAGCAACAGGGTACGAGGGACTGTTCCACGATAATTCTATTTTATTGTGGGTTGGGCAGGAGATCCCGCCCTGGAAAACTCAGCAACAGGCTACGAGGGCCTGTTCCACAATAGTTCAATTTTATTGTGGGGAGTAGGGATTGGGCAGGAGAGCCCGCCCTGGAAAATTCAGCAACAGGCTACGAGGGCCTGTTCCACAATAGTTCAATTTTGCAGTTGTGCTTACAATTGATTGGGATCGATGCCCATTTCTCGGAGTCTTGCTTCCAAAGCTTGGGATCGCGATCGTTCTTGTTCCAGCAGCATTTCTGCCTGTTCGGCCCGCAGCCGTTCTTGTTCGGCCCGCGCCTCGGCTTGCTGGATCAGTCGATCAAGTTCCACAAAACTCCTAAACGGTTCTCCAGAGGGCCCGAACATTTCGAGTCCAGTTTCTGATAATTGAAACCGCACTCCCATTCTCGGACTTACCCAACCGTCCATTTGTTCGATCTGTTCTAATTTTCCCTCAGCCCGCAACCATCCTATCAGTTCCAATTTTTCTGGATCGTACAAATAATATTCTTCCACACCATAGCGTTCGTAAAATTGAAATTTTTGCATCATCGGAGTCAGACGATTTCCCCGCGACCAAATTTCAAATGCGACTTGTGGCGCAATATCATTTTCATACCACTGTTGATAGGAACCTCGATATCCTTTGGGGATGCCAAAAACTGCCATTACATCTGGTGCTTGAGACAGTTTGTTATTGCCTTCCACCGGATACCAAAGCAAGTCACCTGCTACAAAAACATTTGGATCATCGGCAAACAGCAATTCTAAGTTTTCTTTAATCCAAACAATTAATCGAAACTGATCCGTATTGTTTGACATCGGTTCGCCGTTATCGTCGGGGTAGATGATATGTGATTTTTCGGGAGATTGCAGTTGTGTAACCATTGCTGTTTCCCCAATTTTTTTGACAAGTTGATTTTATTTTAGTCGATCGCCTGTTTCCTCTTCCAGTTCGTCAACTGCGGTTTGGATAAAGTTATCCACCAACCAGTCGCGGGTACGCGAGAAATTGCTCTCCAATTCCAGGTAATGACTGCCTAGTTTTGCCTTAAAGTCTTTGGGGAAAATCTCTTTAGCCACTAACATATTTTTCCAGCGAGTTAGCTGGCTGGCGTTGCGTTCGGGAAAGCGGTTGTACAAATAGTCGATCGCGATCGCATCTAGAATATCCGCACCCAGGATTTCCCGCCGTTTCACCTCGTTTTCTAGCGCAACTTGTCGCCGCCCAGTTAGATCCCCATGCTGGCTAACATTTGGTTCAATCAAATGCTGAATCAGCCAGTTTCCCCCACGGCAAAAATCGCGATCCAACTCCAAGTAAATCGCCCCAAACAAAGCTTCAAAAGTCTCCGAAAAAACTCTAGTGTACTCGCTTTTGTCTGTTTCTTTTCCATTACCGACGCGCCCATTAACTTCGTTTAATTTCAAATTTTGTGCAAAATCCCCAAGTTTTTTCGGATCTGCTAAACGAGCTTTTAAGGTTGAGATAGCATCTGGATCGAGTTCTGGATATTCGCGGTAGAGGTAATCGCTAACAACAGCACCGAAAATCGCTCCCCCTAGGAGTGACAGCCGTTTGTACTTAACCTCTTGCCAAGCGGGAGACTCCTCCGGGCGATCGGAGTAATAGCTGGTAGAATAACGGCAATTTAAGGCAATTTCCAGCAGTTTTGTCTGCTGAAAGCTGGGAATGTCGATCGCTGCTTTGACTGCTTCAATATCTACATTATGTTTAATTCGCTCTAATTCTTCTTCACATTTTCCCCACTTTTCCAACCAATCACCGCCCGCATCTTCCACATACAAATCTACAAAATCTACCCCGTAATTCATCCATTCATCCTGCATTTTTCTGGCTGCTTCCAGTTCTTCCCAGACTTTCTGCAAGTTATTTTCAACGGTCTGTGTACCTTGTACTGTCATAGTATTTGATTTTGATGTAATTTGATTTTATTTCCAACAATTCCACCGCAATTAAATTAAATCTCAATTCAATTTAGGCCGAGTTGCTAGTTATTTCACTCTTATGGATTGCTGCGGTAAATCTTCCCGTTAATTAGCCTTCGTATCAAGCACCTGTTGCCACCGTCTGGCAAACCCCTCCCGGAAACAGAAAAGGGGAGGAAAAATCTTGGTCTGTTTTCCCTTTTCCAGAAGCAGGCTGGGGGTTAGCTTTTTGGCATTGTCGAAAATTGTGCAATATGTGAGTTAGTCAAATTTTTTTTTCACCGAGTTTGGAGCAGTCGAACTATTCTCAGCAGCAGATATGCTTGATTTACGGGAACTTGAGGTAACGACCTGCGGGCAAATTATCACTATTATATAATGCAATGTTAACTAACTGATTCAGGAAATTTGCATCGTTTTTATCATAACTTAAAAATAATCCTCTGTCAATCCCCCAATCTTGAAGAGTTTGTTGCCAATTATGATATTTTTGTTCAGAGAATTCATCCGAAAGAGTAGTGACTTGAATGCAGAGGGGCTGCTGTTGGCGATTGCTAACGATCGAATCGGTTGCCATAGAAAGATCTGCAACATATCGATACAAAACAGTGCCTTGGCGATCGACTATTCGGGCTGCGATCGCACGAATGACGAGATCGTCAGCCGGATCGAATTTGCCGGCCTTGAGTTTTTGTTTCCAGATGTAAAATTTGCGATCGTTTTCGCTCAGCCATTTAGGAAACAGATAGCTGTACCAATACCTTTCCCCCGGAGTCATTAACTCAAAAGCGGCTTGCTGTTCTCTTTCCGAAGGTAGAGATTGAACTGCCAGCCAAACTTGAGAATCTCGGATAAGCTGCAGCAAAAAAGCCATCACAAATTTCTTAGCCGTTAGCGAACCGGGTTTAACATCTTTCACCCAGCGATTGATTTCATCCAATCTTCTCGCTAAACTCGGATCTATTAGATCTGCGTCGCTAATTAGGGAGTTGAGCTTATCCTTAATCTCTTGTGCTTGCAAATGACGACCTACTGTACAAACTAAAGCAGAATTGTTGACACCTCGATTTTATTATAGAACTGCGCCAAATTTTCACCGCTCATTAGACATTTCCAACAATTGTTATGGGGTAGGTATCCTGACAGCCCTTGATTTGATTTTTAGGAGATGTCTATTTAATAGTTGCTGCCGATTCCCGCAGGCGCTGGTACAATAAAACCAAATAAACATTCATCAACGGCCCGGCTAAAAATCCGAGTAGATTACCTGCAAGCTTAGATGCTAGCAAATTTGCGGTCGAACTGATTAATAGGATCATCAACACTATTGGCACGGAAACCACAAAAATGATCAGAAAACTCGCTCGAAATACCAACCACCAGCGCCCTTTAGTTAATTCCCAACTGCTGCTAAGACTGTCCAGCGCCGAAGAGTTATCAATGACGGTAGCGTACAAGGAAAAGATTAAGCGATATGATACATAAAGACCGGGAATTATTAGTGCAATGAAGCCGGCCAACGCCAGCCCCGAAGACATAATATAAACCAAAATAAGGGGCAGCAATCTTCTGTTTGCTTGATTGAAAGATTGACCCACAGTTACTTGATTTCGAGTCAAACTTCGGTAAGTGTAGAAAATCATGGCTCCCGACAATAAAGGAACTGCCACGAACCAGTAGATAATATTGAAAGCAACACCGGCTGAACCCAGATTGTCCAAACTATTGATAGCGGACAATATCAAATTGGGAAAATTGATTGTCAACAGGGGAGCGTATAGAGACCCCATAGTATCAAATGTTTCTCGCAACAAGTTTGTGGCACTAATTCGTGAACTTGTCATAATTTTTTATCCCCTTTTTGTAAGTGGAGTTGAGATCACATCTTGCACCATTCTCAATCAGCCTTTTCTGAACAGGCTTTCCGGCCTGTTCCACAAGAAAATTTATCTTTTGTGGAACAGGCCGGAAAGCCTGTTCTTGAGAATGGTGCAATATCTCAAGTTGAACAGACTAGACATTACTCGAAAAAGTTGCTAACAATAATGTTAAGTCATCATCGGTGCGTTCGGAAACACGGGGCGATCGCAAAAATGACTCTAACTGCTGTTTGGCATCTTCTTCTTCTTTCCACTCGCCAGAAAACCGAAACAAAGGGGCAAAAAATGGCCCGTGTGGCGTGCCTTCTGGGATTTTGAGAGCTAGCATTTGCAAGCCGTCGGAAAACACCGCCAAGTGCCGCAGTTTTTCCCGGAGTACCTGAAATTGCGCTGTTTCTATCGCATTCGGCGAAATCAAAAAGATAGTTTCGTTGATGTATTCGCCGCAGGGAGGTACAGTCAGGGCGATCGCATTTCCTGCACTGTCACCTGCTACCGCCGCACCGTCGCCGATTTGAGCAACTGCGATTAATTCCGGCGTAGCAACAACCGCAATTAAAGTGCAGGCTAAATCTCTCGCAGGCACTTCCCGCACAGCCGCTTCTGCTTCCACCTGGGCCCGCGCCACTTGCAGTGATGCTGTCAAGAATACCTGCCATTCGTCGTCATTTTGAGGCAGCCTTTCCTGTTGCTGGCAAATCGTTTCAACAACCGCTTCCACAGCAATTTTTGCCCCAACTTCTGCGAGTGCTGCGGAGCCCGCACCATCGGCAACCGCTGCCGCTAAAACACCGTTTGGCAAGAGACGCCAGCAGTGGGCATCTTGACAAGGCTGCGATCTTTTTTCGTGGCTCGTACCTATCACCGATGCCGCTACAACTTGCCAATTAAAGGATGAATTGTGCATTAATAACTCTTTAACTCAAAACTTCGTAAATTCACAACTATGCAAAGTCTGGACGGGTTGATTTATCCCTAATTACAGCACTTTTATGGGTTCGTAGGTACTAGCCCTTGTAGGGACACGGCAGTGCCGTAGGGACACGGCACTCTTACTAATGACTAATGACCAATGACTAATGACCAATGACTAATGACTAATGACTAATGACTAAACAGTTCCCCATCCGGGTGGCGGCAGTGCTACTTGTTCATCAATTTTTGAGTGAGAAACTCTCTGCATACTAGCCGACAGCCAGATGAACATCTCTCTAAAGTCTAGTCCTCTCAATTTTACAGGCGTGCGCTCGACAATTTGCGCCAGACGGGTGATATTAGCACCTTCCACTCCGACTGCAAAAAATGCCACGCGCTTATTAGTTTCTTCCTCTTTAATCCGCTGTGCTGCTATTTCCACAACATCGTCGGATTCACCTTGAGGTTCGCCGTCGGTAATCATAAATACCCACGGGCGGTAGTAGGTAATGCCGTTGTTGCGGTATTCGGATTTGCGGGCCGCAATAGTATCTAATGCTAGCTGAATGCCAGCGCCCATGTGGGTTTGTCCTTGAGCTGTCAGCAGTGGCGTCTCGAACTGGTCGGCGGTCACGAAGTCTTGCACGACTTTGATATGATTGTCAAATGAAATAATCGCCACTTCAACTCGCTTTTTAGCTAGTTCGTCTTTAATTAGGTCATTCCTAAAGATTTCCAGCCCCTCATTCAAGGCATCTATGGGTGCGCCTTGCATGGAGCCGGAGGTGTCCAGCAGGAGGACGCAAGGACAGCGCGGCTCTGGGTTTTCGGCAAATTCTACGGCTTCGTCTAGTCTCATGGTTCGGGGTTGACCTGGGAGTGGCTCGATTTCTAGGTTTATTACTTTCTACCCTAGCAAGTAGGTGACATATTTAACTCTATCTGCCCGCTGGCGATCGTATTTTACCATTTACGTGAATCGATTTTTGATTTTTGATTGTATATTTTAGATTTGAGAATTGGATGTCTGCGGTCAAAAAAACAAATTTCTTCCTGCCTGTGGTAATATAGACTAATAGTATTACTGCAAAATAAGGATAAATCTTATGATTGCAACAGTCACACAGAAATTAACCTTTGACCAATTCCTTGTAGAATGTCCAGAAGATGGACGTTATGAACTGGTAAATGGAGAAATTGTAGAGATGAATGCCACAAGAAATCATGATGATGTTGCTAATTTCATGTTATTTGGCTTCAATGATGAAATCCGGCGACTAAATTTGAATTATGTAGTCAACACTACAGCCGTTATCAGAACTGTAAGTAAAGCTGGCATCGAACAAGGGCGGAGACCGGATGTCAGCGTAATCGATCGCGATTTGTGGCGATCGAACCGTTCTGCTTATGCTGCAATGCGGGAACCAATTCAATTGGCAGTGGAAGTAACCTCAACAAATTGGGAGGACGATTATATAGACAAATTGGACGAATATCGGCGCGTCGGAATTCCTGAGTATTGGATTGTCGATTATTTAGCAATTGGCAGCAGGGAATTTCTGGGAAATCCCAAAGTTCCAACTGTATTTGTTCACCTTTTGGATGCAGATGGTAACTATCAAAGAAGCGCGTTTAAAGGCAGTGAACGAATTGTGTCGCGAACTTTTCCCGAATTAACGCTGACAGCAGCAGAAGTGATGAATGTTTGACTTCGGTTCATCCTGCTAGCCAGACTATTCTCCATAAAAAATTACTGAAAATATGAAATCTCTTTCTGATAAAAAACTTTCTAATCAAAAAGCTATGAGTCCTTGGAGTTACAAACCTTGGTGGTGTCAGCCTTGGTCGATTCTTTTAACTGGTACTAGCCTGATTAGCGGTAGTTGGTTTTTGTTAAAAACTATTTGGATAACGGTTTTAGTCGCGATTCCTTTATTAGCATGGATGGGTTTTTTCTTGTTAGTTTGGCCGAGGTTGATGCTGTCTAGCGGAGTTTTAGATTCCGATGCAGATTAGGTTTTGGTGACGCGCACCTTATGTTTAGGGTAAGGTGCGCGGTCATTGGTGTCAACTTAACGTTAAACCCTCAGTTCCGCAGGGGTTTCAACAAGAACCTCCAAGCGAAAGTCCTCGCTATGAGGACTAATGAGTTCTTCAGTCCTCTTTGAGAGGACTTTCGCTATAAGACAGGGAATTCATTCCCTGGCGGGCTGCCGGGTGAGCGGGAGGACTTGCGGACTAAAAGCTTCAGTTGACACTAATAGTGCGCGCTGCACACCCTACCTTTGAGTGTTTCGCAGTCTAGGTTTGCGGGTAATAGTCTTGAATTGCTTTTACTTCCATCGGGTGAGATTTGAGCGATCGAATTCCCGCTGCTGTCGCTTTGGCACCGGCTATTGTGGTAATAATCGGGATTTTGTAAGTCAAAGCTGTGCGGCGGATAAAGATGCCGTCGGCGCGGGATTCTTCGCCGGAAGGCGTGGTGATAATTAGTTGAATTTTCTCATTTTTGATCGAATCCAACAAATTCGGCCGCCCTTCGTGCAGTTTCAATTCCAAATCTACCTCTAAACCTTGCTCTCGCAAAACTTTGCGTGTCCCGTGAGTTGCGACTACTCGGAAACCCAATTCTAAGAATTCCTTGACAACGGGTACAACTGCTAGTTTGTCCCGATCGCGCATCGAAACCAGGACAGTTCCCAACAGCGGCATCATTTGTCCAGCACCTAATTGAGCTTTGGCAAAGGCTTTGCCAAAATCGGTGTCAATTCCCATGACTTCGCCGGTCGATCGCATTTCTGGCCCTAACAAAGTATCAGTTCCCGGAAACTTAGCAAAGGGCAATACAGCTTCTTTTACCGAAACATGAGTGGGTATAATCTCTTCAGTAAAACCCAAAGCTTCTAGAGTTTTGCCAGACATGACTCGCGATGCCATTTTTGCTAAGGGAACTCCGATCGCCTTGGAGACAAAAGGCACTGTTCGAGAAGCGCGCGGGTTAGCTTCCAAAATGAAAACTTCTTCCCCTTGAACAGCAAATTGAATATTCATCAACCCGATGACTTTCAGGGATTTTGCTAATTCTACAGTCCAGCGGCGGATTGTTACCAAAGCTGCGTCAGGAAGCGTTTGGTAAGGGATAGAACAAGCAGAGTCGCCGGAGTGGATTCCCGCTTCCTCGATGTGCTCCATAATACCGCCGATCGTCACATTGCCAGTAACATCGGCGATCGCATCGACATCAACCTCGATCGCATTCTCCAAGAACTTATCAATTAAAATCGGATGATCGGGTTCTACCAGGACGGCATAGGTCATGTAACGTTCCAATTCCGTATCGGAATAAACAATTTCCATCGCTCGCCCGCCTAATACGTAACTCGGCCGCACCACTACCGGATAACCGATGCGTTGAGCTACTATTAAAGCATCCTCAAAACTGCGCGCCAAACCGTTAGCAGCTTGCTGAATATCCAATTCCCGCAGAATCTTTTCAAATCGCTCCCTGTCTTCAGCAGTATCAATGGAATCCGGCGAAGTTCCCCAGATTTTTGTTTGTACATCGGGGTGATTTTCCAGAGCTTTTTGTAAAGGAAGCGCTAATTTCAGCGGGGTTTGTCCGCCAAACTGAATAATTATTCCCTCGGGATTTTCGGCTTCGATGATGTTGAGAACATCTTCTTTTGTGAGCGGTTCAAAATACAGGCGATCGCTCGTATCATAATCCGTCGAAACCGTTTCCGGGTTCGAGTTGACCATAATTGTCTCAAAGCCATCTTCTCCTAGGGAATAGGAAGCGTGACAGCAGCAGTAATCAAACTCAATTCCCTGTCCGATCCGGTTCGGCCCGCCACCTAAAATCATCACTTTTCGTTTGGTAGAAGGCAAAACTTCCGACTCCGGCGCGAGACTGTGGCCTACAGGCGAAATTTTCTTTTCTTCATCGCCCAATTCCCAAATTGCCGCTCCCGCTTCGTAGGTGGAATAATAATACGGTGTAAACGCTTCAAATTCAGCGGCACAGGTATCGACTGTTTTGTAAATCGGAATTACGCCTAACTGTTTGCGGTAAGCGCGGACTTGATCTTCCGATGTTTTGGTGGCGTAAGCAATTTGGCGATCGCTAAATCCCAACTGCTTTACTTCAAACATTGTCTCTTTTGTCAACTGTTCCAACCGCGTTCGTTTCAAGAACTTCTCAGTTTCCAGCAATTCCTGCATTTTATCCAAAAACCAAGGATCGATTGCTGTGAACTCGAAGATATCTTCCACCGACATTCCCATCATCATCGCGTGGCGAACTGTAAAAATGCGATCGGGATTTGGCGTCCGCAATCCGGCGCGAATTTGTTCCAAACTCGGCAACTTTTCCGGTTTGTCGCACCCGAAACCTGCGCGGCCTGTTTCCAATCCCCGCAGGGCTTTTTGGAAGGATTCGTTGAAGCTGCGCCCGATCGCCATTACCTCCCCAACTGACTTCATTTGCGTTGTCAGAGTGGGTTCGGAACCGGGGAACTTTTCAAAGGCAAATCGGGGAATCTTCGTCACCACGTAGTCAATTGTCGGCTCAAAAGACGCCGGAGTTTTCTTGGTGATATCGTTGGAAATTTCGTCTAGGCTGTAACCTACCGCTAATTTTGCCGCCATTTTGGCAATAGGGAAACCAGTTGCTTTCGAGGCCAAGGCGGAGGAACGCGAAACCCGAGGGTTCATTTCAATAACGATGAAATCTCCGTTGACAGGATTGACGGCAAATTGAATATTGGAACCGCCGGTTTCAACTCCAATTTCGCGAATAATTTTCACCGAAGCATCCCGCAGGCGCTGATATTCTTTGTCTGTGAGAGTTTGCGCCGGGGCAACGGTGATAGAATCGCCGGTGTGGACGCCCATCGGGTCGAGATTCTCGATCGAACAAATAATCACCACATTATCTGCCAAATCCCGCATCACTTCCAGTTCGTACTCTTTCCAACCAATCAAAGATTGTTCGATCAAAATTTGCGATACCGGACTGGCGTCTATCCCGCCTTGTGCCATTTCTTCAAACTCTTCTTGATTGTAAGAAATGCCGCCTCCCGTGCCGCCCATTGTAAAAGCAGGACGAATAATTAACGGATAACTGCCGATTTGGTGACCAATTGCTTTGGCTTCGTCGAGAGTGTTGGCGATTCCCGAAGGGCAAACAGCGACACCGATTCGCGCCATCGCTTCCTTAAATAATAGCCGATCTTCTGCCATTTCAATTGCTGGCAACTTAGCACCAATCAACTCGACGTTGTATTTTTCTAAAACGCCATTTTTAGCGACGGCCACTGCTAAATTTAGCGCCGTTTGACCGCCCATTGTCGGTAAAATTGCTTGAGGTCTTTCTTTAGCGATGATTTGTTCGAGGATGGCTGGCGTTAGAGGTTCGATGTAAATGCGATCGGCAGTTTCGGGATCGGTCATAATCGTTGCCGGGTTGGAATTCACCAACACAACTTCAAAACCTTCTTCTCGCAAAGCTTTGCAAGCTTGTGTCCCTGAATAGTCAAATTCGCACGCTTGACCGATAACAATTGGGCCGGAACCAATAAGAAGAATCTTTTTTAAGTCTTGACGACGGGGCATAGGTTCGTAATTAGTAATTGGACAAGGTGGAGGATTAATTTGATATTTTGCATCAGTCTTAGAAACAGGCTTTCTAAGCTGTTCCCCCCAAAGCTTACTCAAAATAGTGCAAGTTTTGTTGTTAATTTGAAATTGTGCACCATTCTCAGCCTTTTGGAAGCAGAACCTCGCAACTCCGGCCCACAGACACCCCCAGCTAACCAGAAATATTGATGAGAAAAGGGTGCAGTCGATCGGTAAATCAAGACTATTTTAAGTGTTGCGGTCAAATCGTGTTCTAAAATACACAATCCCTGTATTCCGCCAGATTAATCATTGTAGGGACACTCCAAGAACCCTTCTTCGTGTCAACTTAACGTCTAACCCAATCACAGACTGTTGTTTGAGTATTAAATCTAGATCCCCTGGCGCCTAGGGCGGGCACGGGGAGTAGGGGTCGCACCGCCCCTACGAAGGGGAGTAGGGGGTGGGACAAGAGTCTTCTCTTTCGTCCCCCTTCTTAAGGGGGATTTAGGGGGATCTAGACTTAGCTAAAAGCGAGATTTATCAATGGTTTCAGGCGATTGTTGACACCAATGGGTTCTTGGAGTGTCCCTACCGTATTTAATCCAATTTTTGGGCTTTGCGCGATCGGCGAATGAGTACGCTTATCACTTGTCCCGGCTTTGCACCTCGCTGCGGCGGACTCCAATCCCCGACGGCGGCAAATCCCAGTCGGTACAAGGTGTGGATGGTTTCTAACACGGCTGCGCGGGAACCGACAACCGTTATCCGCACGACTTCCTGTTCGGATAATGCTGAGGTGTCATTTGGACGCGCGGACAAGTTATCGTCAGGCACGAATTCCTGTGACATAATATGATCTCCTGGTTTTTGGTTTTCTAGGAAAACCCAAAAACCCAGCCGCCCCGCACGTTAACACAGAGCAGGGCGGCTACAGAGAGTGTTAAAATTCTCCATTAGCCTCCAGACTGGTTAGCTCAGTTTGGCGGTTAGCTGTCCATTGCTGTTGGTAGCAGCTTTGGGCAGTGCAACTAGATTTTTGAGCGACGTGGGCTGCTTCCTCTTTGAGGAAAGCAGCCTTATTTTCACAGCGTAGCCGCAGAGGGGGGCCGCCGTCAATCGATTTTAGATTTTAGATTTTAGATTTTAGATTGGGGTTTTCCTCCTGCAACTCAATCGATTTTAGATTTAAGATTTAAGATTGAGATTTTCCTGCAACAACTCTCTGGTCTCTCCCACCCTCCCCTTCTCCCACTCTCCCACTCTCCCCCTCTCCCCTCTCCCTCTCCCCCCCTCTCCCTCTCCCTCAATCCAACCCACTAGATGAGGGAATGCGCCGAGGAAGGGGTAAAATATGGAATCGTTCCAAAAGCTTAAAATCAAAAATCTAAAATACAGATATGCCTACAACTCAAGTGCGAATATTCCTTGCACCTGCTGCTTGAAGGCAACCACATCAATTTTTGATTTTTGATTTTTGATTGTCCTCCAACAACTCTCCCCATCTGCTATGCCTAGAACACCAAGCGAATATTCCGTACACCTGCTGCTTGATGGCGGCCACCGCGAAGAAGTGCGTTTCGCAACCCTGCAAGATTTTCAAAAGTGGTACAGCAGTACGCTGGTGCCGAAACAAGATTCAAGAGAATTTCTTAACGTCCCGATTAAAAATATTCAAGGCGAATACATGGTAGTTCGACCTACCAGCGTTCTCGCAATTCGCGTAGAACCGATATTTACTTCTAGCGTCGAACGATACGATGAATAAGGAAAATAATCAATTGAGTAGGGAAGATTGGAAATTGAGCAAGATTTTTCGCTATCAGCTATTAGCGATCGCCTGTTGCGTTTTGGCGATCGCTTTTTCGGTGCCAGCCGTTGCAGTTCCGTCGCTGCAACCAATTAGTATAAATCAATTGCAAGCGAGTGAGTTGGAGTCGATAGCCTTTGACGCTCAAATCTGGGGCGAAAATGGCAAACCGGGCGATAAAGAATTGCTGTTAAAGTCGATCGACCACAGCCTCCGCTATCTCAATACATCGGCCGCCGCCACTGCTTACAGCCGCTATCCAGTAGCAGGAGTTACGCGCGATCGAGTTCGCCGTTCCCTCGATCGATTCCGCCAATTAGTTGTCAGTTCCACAACCCCAGCACAACTTCAGGAATCTGTCAAGCGCGAATTTGTATTTTACAAATCTACGGGCAAAGACGGCAAAGGAACAGTCGCATTTACAGGTTATTTCGAGCCGACTTACGCAGCATCTCGCACGCCGAATTCCGAATACCGTTATCCCCTGTACCGGATGCCGCCAAACATGGCATCTTGGCCGAAACCTCACCCGACAAGATTGCAATTAGAAGGCGCAGATGCTTTGCAGGCAAGTAAAGGATTGCTGCGAGGATTAGAATTAGTTTGGTTGCGCGATCGATTCCAAGCATTTCTCGTGCACGTCCAAGGTTCTGCGAGATTGCAACTAACAGATGGTAGCGAGATGACCGTCGGTTTTGCAGGCAAAACCAGTCACAGTTATACAGGAGTAGGACGAGAATTAGTTAAAGACGGAAAGTTTACTTTAGAAGAGTTAAATTTGCCGAAACTAAGGGAATATTTCACTAACTTTCCCGCAGATATGAACAAATATTTGCCGAAAAATGAAAGCTTTGTATTCTTCCGGGATAGTAATGGAGTTCCAGCCACAGGAAGCATTGGAGTGCCAGTAACTGCCGAAAGGTCGATCGCCACCGACAAAGCCTTAATGCCACCCGGTGCACTAGCATTAATTAGTACAAAACTCCCTTATCCGAATGCGGCAGGACAACTCGAACAAAATGCCGTGAATCGGTACGTTTTGGATCAGGATACGGGCGGTGCAATCAAAGGCGCGGGGAGAGTTGACGTATTTATGGGAACGGGGGATTTAGCGGGCGATCGGGCCGGTTATATCAACTCAACAGGAGAACTGTATTATCCGCTTTTAAAGTAGGAACAAAGCGAGTGGCCAGAAACCGGGTTTTTACGAAAAATATTCGCGATAATCCGCAGATTAGGAAAAAACCCGGTTTCTTCGATCTTCACTCTATCTACGGTATTTGGTAATATGGGTTAGTTGGTTGGGTGGGGGCGGGTTTATCAATATTTGGGATGGGAATTATAGATTGTGGGCGAACCCGCCCCTACGGTATTTGATAATAAAATAATACATCTAAAATAGCAAAATTGGTAGGGCGGGTTAGCCGAAATTTATATCATCAAATAGCATAATTCATCAACCCGCACCCACCGATCCCAGATACTCAAACACCCGCCCCTTTCCCATCGCAGATATCGACAAACCTGTCCGCATTGGTATAAAATAGAAACAAGCCAACCCATCCCCACAAATGCTAAACAAAATTTGGCAGTTCCTGAAACGACTAATCCAGCGCCTATTAGGAACCGCACCCCCACCACCGCCACCACCTGCGCCCCGCCCCACCCTAACTGACGCGGAATACGAGTCGAAATTCATGGAAATCCTGGAAGGGGTGAATGTCGGCTGGAGTCGAGGGGATGTAGCGGGATTCTTAATCGCAAAACGCCTTAAAGATGGTGAATTGGCTGCTTGGCTGCGACGGTTTGGGACTCGATTGTTAGATGGCGAAAACCTGCAGGGCGGGCACGGGGGCACCGCCCCTACGGATGCGGTGGCATCGCTTCAGGAATTGGCGCAGCGGCTGGTATTGTTAGGTAGAATTGGCAGCGGGGAATTGTCAGAGGTGGCGAGGCAAATTGGGCGGGAGATATTGACACGGTTTCCGCTGCCGGAGGTTGAGGAGGAGGAGACAAAGGGGATGGTGATTGAGGCGGTGTTTGTTGGGGATGGTTTGGGTTTTTCTGGGGAAGTGAACCGCAGAGACGCTGAGGGTGTGGAGGCAGAATCGGAAGTTAATGTAGATGCTGAGGCGTGGTGCGAGAGAGGGAATGAGCAGTATAATTTAGGAAACTTTGAAGAGGCGATCGCATCTTATACCCAAGCAATTGCTCTCCAACCAGACTATCACGATGCTTTGCACAACCGAGAGGTAGCGCAACGTAAGTTAGGCGAAATTAAATAGGCGAACTCGCTTGTCTCCCTAATTTTTGCTAGGTATTGCGAGCGGTATGATACTATTAAGAATTAAGCGCAGTTTCCGTCGCTAATTATTATACCCTAAAAGAGGAGGTGGAGGATTTAAATCCTCACTACAAACTTAATTGGTAAGGTGCACAATCCGCACCATAAAATATGTTTATACTATGAGGATTAATCCCAAATCCTTGCATCCACAACCCACATCGAATGACACAAGTAATCGGCATTGACTTAGGCGGAACCGCAATTAAACTCGGCAGATTTACCGAAGACGGCATTTGTCATCAATCCTTAACTGTCCCAACCCCTCAACCCGCAACGCCAGAAGCCGTTGTAGCTACAATGACCGATGCTATTTTACAACTGAATCCGGTCGAAAATGCTGTAAGTGCGATCGGCATCGGCACTCCAGGCCCCGCAGACGCCTCCGGCCGCATAGCCAGAGTTGCCATTAACCTCAAAAACTGGCATAACGTCCCCCTAGCTGACTGGTTGGAAGCTAAAACCGGACTGCCGACAATATTAGCAAATGATGCCAACTGTGCCGGATTGGGAGAAGCTTGGCTGGGCGCAGGAAGGAACTTTAAAAACCTAATTTTAATAACTTTAGGTACAGGAGTCGGCGGTGCAGTTATCCTAGACGGCAAACTATTTGTAGGTCATCAAGGCGCGGCCGGAGAACTAGGATTGATTACTATAAATCCCGACGGCCCGGAGTGCAACAGCGGCAATCGCGGTTCTTTAGAACAGTACGTTTCGGTGCAAGCAATTCGCCGCGAAACGGGTTTGGAACCGCTAGAATTAGCAAATCTAGCTAAGTCGGGAGATGCCAAAGCTTTAGAATTTTGGCAAAATTACGGGCGCTATCTGGGTATCGGTTTGGCAAGTCTCATTTATATTTTGACGCCGGAAGCTATTATTATCGGCGGTGGAATTAGTGCAGGTGCAGAATTTTTCTTGCCGAAGGTGAGAGAAGAAATTGAGCGGCGGGTGTTGCCAACTTCTCGCGAAGATTTACAGTTATTGGTTGCTGAATTGGGCAATCAAGCAGGCATGGTAGGCGCGGCCAAATTAGCTTGGCAGCTTGTTCAATAGTTAAAATTTAAAAAAGCAGCGCAGTTTATTGCGCTTTTTTCATATCTAAACTTAGGGTGCAACCTAAGCACCTTACCCCAAAAAAAATTAAAATGAATGTTAGGATTTACTAAAAATAGTCTTCCTTCCTCCTTCATTGTTCATACTTCTAACTAATGACTAATGACTAACAACTAACGACTAATGACTAATGACTAACAACTAATGACTAATGACTGCTTCATGGCAGAGATTGTCCAGTCGTATTTTTAATGTATTCCTGAATTTCTTGATAAGTTTCCGGGTTGTTTTGGCGCAGGATAATAATATTAGTTGCGCTGTCCGGCAGGCAAAAGCTTAGCCGACCGTTCTGTTCGCAAGCAAAAGAGCTAATTCGACTCATATCGATCGCAAATTCTTTGCGGTCATAATTAATTTTAATCCACGAACCTCTAGAATTGCGATCGATGGTTTTTTTTAGGTAATCGAGAACTTGCT
The DNA here is from genome assembly GCF_036705145.1 of Microcoleus sp. B5-D4. NCBI lineage: Bacteria > Bacillati > Cyanobacteriota > Cyanophyceae > Oscillatoriales > Microcoleaceae > Microcoleus > Microcoleus sp. B5-D4. The sequence goes on from NZ_JAUBTV010000015.1 coordinate 45,615, forward strand.
TGTAAGCCTCAGAATTGCCTTGGGGATTGAGGATAATCGGCTGACTGCTATTAGGCAGCCAAAAGGTGATACGCTTGTTATCCAGTTCGCTAGAAAAAGCACTTATAGTGTCAAGGTCAATTATGTATGTACTTTTCTCATAAGTAATTTTGCTCCAATAAGCCACAAAGCCTCCTCAAACCGGTGTTTCCTGGTATTTTAGGATAATTTGACAACTCATACCATTTTAGATTTTAGATTGTAGATTTTAGATTGGGCATGACTGATGACTATCTGGGTTGGGAAGTTGCCTAAAGTTGCATTTTTTGGGGAAACTGGTATCACCCTGGAAATCCGTAAAAAGTTAAGTAAAAATATATCAGCATTTTTACCTTCTGTCTTCTGCCTTCTCCCTTGTGGTACTAGCCCCCCAGCCCTAGCATAGGGTTGGGGGGGAGGTTTTTCACTCGTTGAGAATGCTGCCCGATATCTAGTCCGGTAAGTGCGACCCCTATCAAATCCTATTGGTCTGTTGGGTGGGTTTTGTAATGTCGATAGTCGGGGCGATTTGAATATTGTCTACTCGGAACCGCCCCTACAGACATCTAATATATCAGAACTAATCGATCGCACATGATATGAGATCAGTTTGCGACAACTTTCCCAGCCACCAAGTCGCGACCCTCATCTTCTAAAACATCCTGCTTTCCCTGGATGCTAGCGGCCTGGATAAACCCTTGAAACAATGGGTGGGGGGCGCTAGGTCGAGATTGGAATTCGGGGTGAAATTGGCAGGCTATGAAAAAGGGATGGTTGGGAAATTCGATCATTTCTACCAATCGGCCGTCTGGAGATGTACCGGAGACTGCATAACCTGATTCTAAGAAAAGATTGCGGTAGGCGTTGTTAAATTCGTACCGATGGCGGTGCCGCTCGTAAATCACTTCTTTCTGATAAAGTTTGAAAGCTAGCGTGTCTGGGTTGACACGGCACGGATACAAACCCAGTCGCATTGTACCGCCCAAATCGACTACATCTTGCTGTTCTGGCAATAAATTAATTACCGGATTTGCTGTATCTGGGTTAAATTCAGCGCTGTTGGCATCCTGTAGTTGGGCGATGTTGCGCGCCCATTCAATCACAGCACACTGCATCCCCAAACACAATCCCAAAAATGGAATTTTGTGGTGTTTAGCATATTCGATCGCCGCTATTTTGCCGTCAACTCCCCGAACCCCAAAACCTCCCGGTACAACAATGCCGTTGATACCTTTGAGATAATTATCGAGGTTTCCCGATTCTAAATCTTCTGAGTTAATCCAGTGTAAATTCAGGTCGCAGCCGATCGCAATTGCCGCGTGCCGCAAAGCTTCGACCACCGAAAGATAAGCATCGTTCAACCGCACGTATTTGCCAACTAAAGCAATATCAATTTTGTGATTGGGACTGTAAAGCCTGTTGACTAAAGTTTGCCACTGATGCAAATCTGGCTGGCGATGTTCGAGTTGCAGCAAATTGAGGGTTTGTTGGGCCAAACCTTCCTGTTCCATCATCAGCGGCACTTCGTAGATACTTTTAGCATCTTGAGCGGTGATGACACATTCTTCGGGGACGTTGCAGAATTCCGACAATTTCTGTTTCATGCCCAAAGACAGCGGGCGATCGCACCGACAGACTAAAATATCTGGTTGAATGCCGATCGATCGCAATTCCTTCACCGAATGCTGAGTCGGTTTAGTTTTCATCTCCCCAGCCGAAGGAATCCAAGGTATCAGCGTGACGTGCATATACACAACATTTTGCCGGCCGACATCCTTGCGAAACTGGCGAATTGCCTCCAAAAACGGCAAAGATTCAATATCTCCCACCGTTCCGCCAATTTCCGTAATCACCACATCGGGATTAGTATTTTTTGCTACCCGGTGAATTCGCTCTTTAATCTCGTTAGTGATGTGCGGAATCACCTGCACCGTGCTCCCCTGATACTCACCGCGGCGTTCTTTGTTGATCACCGCTTGATAAATGGAACCCGTGGTGACGCTATTGAGGCGAGACATGGAAGTATCGGTAAAACGCTCGTAGTGCCCCAAATCCAGGTCAGTTTCCGCACCGTCTTGCGTGACAAAGACTTCTCCGTGCTGAAACGGGCTCAGAGTGCCGGGGTCAACGTTAATATAGGGGTCTAGCTTCAAAATCGAGACAGAATAGTCCCGCGACTTTAATAGGCGGCCCAAGGAAGCACCGACAATTCCCTTGCCGATGCTGGAAACCACGCCGCCAGTCACAAACACAAATTTGCTCATAGGATTTTCGACTTTAGATGCTTCAATGTCAGGTCAGACTCAAATGTGACATAGGTAATCCATAAGGGCAACCACGGGGGATTGCCCCTACACCCATTTGACCCATCATTGACGATTGTTATGTGCTTGCAACCAAGTTGTCAAATCTGACAAGGTGGCAAAGTCTAATACAGCCTCTCCTAAACTCTCTAATTCCTCAACGGATAACTGACTTATACAGGCTTGGATCTCCGGCGACAGTGCGCCTACACTACGTTCCAACTGGCGAGTAATTAATCGCAAATTCCCTTGTTTGATACCTTGCTCGATACCTTGTTCGATACCTTGCTCGATACCTTCTGCAAGGGCTATTTTGGTAGCTAGACTAATGGAGCCACGCTGGTCTTGAATGAAGATTTCTCGCTTCTCTAAATCATCTAGTTCCTGAGCATTTAGATTCGCTCTATTGGCAATTTTAAAAGCCTGTTTCAGTTCCTGTACATTTTCCAATTCTTCTGGAACAGACTGTAAAGCTTGAGCTGTTTTCATGAAGTATATCCACTTATCGGTCAAGGTTTCTAATTCATCTAGTCCCTTGTTGAATTTTGGTAACTCCACAAATACCAGCTCAAATTGATCCGCTAGATAATCTACTAAAAATGTCTTTTCTTTGAAGATGAAGTGCGAAATCACTGTGTCCATATTCTCAAACATTTTAAAATCTGTAATTGTCAGAGCAATCACAGGGTTTAAATTGCTGTAGCCACTTCCTGTGCTTAGCTGCATTGAATAAGTTTTAGTTGCATTATACAAAACCCGCTGCTGAAAGTATTCTACATTCAAAACCTGCATTTCAATAATCACAGTTTTGTCACCAGTAATCTTGGCTTTAACATCCAAGTAAGTATCTTTGATGCCTTTAATGTTTGGAGCTAAATAGGGGTCGATAATTTCTAAATCTTCGATAACGGGCTGTGCTTCGTAGAGGAGAGCATTTAAGAAACTAATCAAAATGTCTTTACTGTCATCCGAGCCGAATATTTTTTTAAAGGCAAAGTCGGTTTTGGGGTTGATAAAATTCATGGTAATTACAATTTATTAGGGTTTCAGGGGTTTCGGTTAGAGCTATTTAACTGTCGTCTAACTTAATTATACAATCTTGCAGGTTGGGCTCGATCGCCCGTTGGTGAAGCCCTCGAAGAGGATCGACCAAACCTGCTCGTTTGTGCAGCCCGTTTCTTCATTTTTCCCAAAAAGCTAACTCAGGAACGTTTTGCAAAGGGTAAAGTCATGGTAAACAAAGCACCTCAAGTCTGCTAAAAAAAACAGCTATGAAGTTTGTCTGCGTTCTCTCCCCTCAACGGTTGCTTTGTGCTGGTATCGCATTGCTCGCTGCGATAGAGTGTGGCGCGTGGCTTGCTCCCCATGCAGCGCGGGCAAAAGATCCTGGGGAAAATTATTCGTCTGTGTCGCCGAAAATCCTCGCTAGTAACGATGTTAATTGCAATGGCGGACGATCGCCACAAAATCGGTGTCCTGTCGGCGGTTTGTTCGTCAAAACTCCAAATACGGCCCCAGAACAAGTCTTTCCTCTCAAGCAGACGGAAGTTAAAGCCAAAATAGCTGGCAATATCTCCCGCGTCGAAGTTGTTCAGAAGTTTGAAAATCCTTTTCCCGAATCTATAGAAGCTGTTTATGTATTTCCTTTGCCCGATGAAGCGGCGGTGGATGATATGGAAATTAAAATAGGCGATCGAATTATTAAAGCTGATATCAAACGCCGCGAGGAAGCTGTGGAAATGTACGAACAAGCCAGAAAGCAAGGCCGGAGTGCTGGTTTGTTGGAACAAGAACGCGATAATATTTTTACTCAGTCTCTGGCTAATATCAAACCGGGAGAAAAAATTGAAGTTACGATTCGCTACACCGAAAGTCTCAAGTTTGTCGGCGGCGATTACGAATTTGTGTTTCCAATGGTGGTAGGGCCGCGCTATATTTCGAGAAATTCGACCCCCCCCAACCCCCCCTTACTAAGGGGGGGCGATGCTCAATCCCCCCCCTTAGCAAGGGGGGGGCAGGGGGGGGTTAATACCGATGCCGATCGCATTAACCCGCCTGTCTTGCCTCCGGGAACGCGATCGGGTCACAATATTGCTGTTTCGGTAGAAATAGATGCCGGAGTTGCGATCGGCGATGTCCGCTCTACTTCCCATCAAATTACAACTGACCGCAGGGGAAATATTGTGCAAGTCCAATTAGCCAATTCTGACACAATTCCCAATAAAGATTTAATTTTGCGCTATCGAGTGGCGGGCGAAAATACGCGCTCAACTGTCTTGACTCAATCCGACCAGCGGGGCGGTCATTTTGCTACTTATTTGATTCCGGCATTAAACTACCAAACTAATGAAATTGTACCTAAAGATGTCGTGTTTCTGATGGATACTTCCGGTTCTCAAAAGGGCGAACCACTAGCAAAATCTAAGGAGTTGATGCGCCGCTTCATCCAAGGACTGAATCCCAACGATACTTTTACTATTATTGATTTTGCCAACACTACGCAAGCGCTTTCAACTACTCCTTTAGCGAATACGGCAGAAAATCGACAAAGCGCAATTAATTATATCGAAAAGTTGCAGGCTAACGGAGGAAGTGAACTGCTTAACGGGATTCAAGCAGTGATGAATTTTCCGGCGGCGGCTACGGGAAGGCTGCGGAGTATTGTATTAATTACGGATGGTTACATTGGTAATGAAAATGAAGTGCTGGCTCTGGTTCAGCAGAGTCTGAAACCAGGAAATCGACTTTATAGTTTTGGTGTCGGCGGTTCGGTGAATCGGTTTTTGCTCAACCGTTTGGCGGAAGTGGGAAGAGGCACGTCTCAAGTAATTCGTCAAGATGAACCGTCAGCAGAAGCAGCAGAAAAGTTTTTTAGTCAAATTAATCGTCCGGTATTGACTAATATTCAAATTAGTTGGGAAGGAATGGGGGAAAAACCGGAGATTTATCCGATCGCACCCCCAGACTTGTTTGCGAGTGGGCCACTGGTTTTGTTTGGCAAAAAGACCGATCGAGCCCCCGGCCAACTTCGCATCCGCGGCACTCTTGCGGGCGGCAAAGCTTACGAGCAAGTTTTACCGGTTAATTTTGCTCAATCCGGCGGGCGGCAGCGGGAGTCTACTTCAGTCGCAGCAACCGCTACGGATTTTGGCAATCCTGCGGTAGCTCAACTTTGGGGGCGATCGCGCATTAAAGATTTAATGAATCAAATGTTTGGTGGCGAGACTAAATCTCTAGTGGAATCTGTGACTAATACTGCTCTGACTTATCGCTTGCTGTCGGAATACACGGCTTTTGTGGCTGTGAGCGAAGAAGTGCGAGTCGAAGCAGATGGAACTCGTCGTCGAGTGCAAGTGCCTGTAGAATTGCCGCAGGGTGTCAACTATGAGGGTATTTTCCAGTCGGAGGGGGCAGAGCCAACTAGAGGCGGCACTCGCAGCGTTACCTCGAATCGCAACTCGGCACCGGTGAGTCCAGCTCCTGCTATGGCGCCGCCGCGAGGTTACGGTGAGTTGCAACCATCGCAGCCAAAGGCTTCTCGCCTGCAAGTAGTTAGCGTCGAAGGGTTGGATGCAGGGGCGATCGCGGATTTGACTCAATACCTGCAATCTGTTAATCTCCCGGCGGGGGTTAGCGGTGAAACGGTATGGAAGTTATTGGTACAAGACGGCCGCGTTGCCCGATTGGCTATCGACACTAAAACCTCGACGCTGCAAGCAACAGACGCCGTAGAGGATCTCAAGAGGGCCTTGAGTTCCTGGCAACCTCCCGCAGGATTCAAGGGCACGCTGCGCCTGAAGTTGCGAATAATATCATTTCCGGTTACACCGGAATGATGTTGACGGTTGACGGTTCACTGTTGACAGTGAACAGTCAACAGTGAACAGTGAACTGGAATTTACTATTCCGATGCTAACGGATTTGATATAACGGTCGATCGTTAAGCAATGACTATCTATGTCAAGAAACATTAATTTTTAATTCAAAAATACCGAAAGCGGGATCGCTACCCCGTGGAAGATATAAAATCTTTATTAAGAGATTGCCTTTAAACAGAAAGTGATGTTATTGGGATTTATACCGTTTGAGGCAAACGCTGGAACAGTCTAATTTCTGAAACAGTCTAATTTCTGAAACAACCTTAAGATTAGAGATTTCTCGATCGAAACCCCCCCAATCATAGAAGGTATCACGCCCTATGGAAGTTAGCGAACTGCTCAACAATTACGAAAAAGGAGAAAGAGACTTTACTGGAGCCGACCTCAGCGGGAAAGACCTCAGCGGAGCAATCTTAATCGGAGTCAACCTTTCGCGAGCTAATCTTTCCGGGGCCAACCTCAGTAGAGCGTTTCTCACCAAAGCAACACTCAAAGGTGCACTGCTGCACAGAACTAATCTGAGTTTTGCCAAAATGGGTGAAACCCAACTCTCAGGTGCAGATTTGACAAAAGCCAATCTCAGCGGTGCTTTTTTGGTAAAAGCAAAAATGCCGAGAGCAAAGTTAAGCGGCGCAACTTTAACTGGCGCCAACCTGCGGGGTGCTGTGTTGTGGAATGCGAATTTGTGCAGCGCCGACTTGCAATTAGTTAACTTGCTGGGCGCGAATCTGACTGCTGCTAATTTTAAGTGGGCAAACCTTTACGGTGCAAGGCTCAATAGTGCAAAACTTTTTGGAGCTCAATTAACAGGAGTCAGTTTGCGGCGAGCGCAGTTGGCAGGGGTGAATCTCTGCGGTGCAGATTTAAGCGGCGTTAACGTGAGCGAAGCTAAACTAATGGGAGCTAATTTGGAAGGCTCGAATTTGGCGGGGGCGAATTTCAGCGCGGCTCAGTTGCGGGGGGTGAAGTTGGCGGGTGCAAACTTAACCGGGGCTAAGTTGAGGGGAAGTTGTTTGAGAGGGGCAAATCTGAATTGGGCAAAGCTGTGTCAAGCAGATTTGATGGCGGCAGATTTGAGCGAGGCGACGTTAATAGGAGCTAATTTAGATAATGCTTTGTTGGCTGGAGCTATTTTGCCGGAATCTACTAGGCGCTATTTTTCTTTAGCTGGGGCGGGCAGAGTCAATTCTTGGGAAGTTAATGAGATTAACGGTTGATTGTTGACTGATGATTGTTGACTGATGACTGTTGACTGTTCACTGTTCACTGTTCACTGTTCACTGATGGCTATGACAATTAATTTTGGGGTGGTGCTGGTAACTGCAGCATCGGAGGCGGAGGCGGAGAATCTCGCTAAATCTCTAGTTGAACACAAGCTGGCTGCTTGTGTGAGTTTGTCACCCATTCGCTCGATTTATAGTTGGCAAGGCGAGATTCATTGCGAGTCAGAGTGGCAGTTGCTGATTAAAACTGATATGGCTAAATTTGAGGCTTTAAAAACAAAAGTTCAGGAACTCCATTCCTATGAAGTTCCCGAAATTATTGCTATTCCTATTATCGCTGGCAGCGATGCTTATCTGAATTGGCTGGGACAATCTTTAAGTTAGTAGTCAAGACTTTAGTCCTAAATTATCCAATGAAGAGGGAGTGAAGTCCCTACTACAAATGGTCAGACACCTAGGAATTATGACTGCTAGGGCCAATGACGCCGATTTTGTGGCGAAAACTTAGTTCGCCGCCGAACCAGCCTGTAATGCCGAGCAAGGTTGCCACGACGATCGATATTGCTAAACCTGTATATACGATCGGCTCAGCCGGATTTCCTTGTCGCAACAGCAAGTTAATCAGGGTAAGTACCATAACCGCCACATTGCCGCCCATGTGCAACCAACCGGCACTGCGATCGCGCACTCTTTTAACTTTGAAAAAATCTAAAAAGCCCGTGATTGCTGCCAAAATCCCCGCAGCAAAACCGACACCCATCAGCCAAACCGAAGCTCTCGCCCAAAACGGATCGCTTGTCAGCCAATAACCGACATCAGTGCCGGCGGCTCCTACTAAAAAGGCTACCGGAAAGATGACGATGATGGGGTGGATGGGATGGCCTGCAACTGAAAGCGTACTCGTAATGCCGGCGTCGCGATACTCTCTGTCGTCACTTTCTAAAATCGGCGGAAGATTGGGATAAGGGGTACTATTTCTTTGATTTGTTTCCATGATTTCGAGCGATTAATTTTGTACAACAAATCCGTTTTTATTGGATTGAACTTAATCCCAAATCCGTTCGCCATTTTCGTCAACGCGGGCCTGCCGAATTACGTCGGAAATTTCGTCGGCGTCTTTGACGTGGTGCAAAGCTTTCTTTTCCCCATCCGGTTCTTCGACGATCACATAAGTTGGAACTGTAACTGTATCTCCCGTGATGTCGGGTACGTGGTCTACCGCTAGTTGCTGGGCTTTTTCTTCGATGGTTTGCGGTTCGTCGGAAATACGATCGCCCGGATTGACCGTGCGCTCCATATCTTTGCCTGGTTTGTCGATACTCATAAAAACCTCTCTGGTATTTCTAATTTTTTGCTGACTCTAATTCCTACTATTGAACGAAAAATATCTCTACGCAAACATCTCCCGACGGGTGGAAGTTTCAGTTAGGGCTATCGCAGGCAGCCTCTTCCTGTAGGTAGAGGTTTTTCGATTGGTTCGGAAAAAAACCTAAGCTAAAATCTAAGCATGATATTTTCCTTCCCTTTGAGTTGCCCATGAAAAGTTACGATTGGATTGTTGTCGGCGGCGGCATTACTGGTGCGGCACTGAGTTACGAACTGGCAAAAAAAGGTTTTGCTGTGCTGCTTTTGGAACGAGATGCTACCATGCAAAATGCTACTCGTTTTAGTTATGGCGGCTTGGCTTATTGGTCGGGAACGACTGATTTAACTCGGCAATTGTGTCGGGAAGGTATCGAACGCCACCGCAATTTATCAGCGGAATTAGCTGCTGATACTGAGTTTCGCGAGTTGGATTTGTTGCTGACAATTGATGCGGGCACTGATGCGGAAAAAGCGGCGGCTAATTACGCGCATTTTGCGATCGTTCCCCAGCTTTTGAGTGTTGCAGAAGCTGGCGAGTTGGAACCTTTGCTGAATAAAAGTGCGATCGCCGGAGCTCTGACTGTGCGTCACGGTCACATTTCGCCGACTGCCACAAATAAAGCTTATTGTCAAGGGTTTCTGCGGTTGGGAGGAACTATAGAATTTGCTGAAGTAATTGGGTTTATAGAAGAGGGAAATCGGATTTCGGGAGTTAAGACGGTACAGGAAAGTTATGCCTGCGAAAATACGGTTATTTGTGCTGGAGGTTGGAGTCGGAGTTTACTGAAAGCCGCTGGTGTTTCTGTGGGAGTTTATTTTACTCGCACCGAGATTTTGGAAACTGCACCTGTGGATTTGAAACTCAGGACTTTGGTGATGCCTGCGGTATTAAAACGTTTTGAATTGGAAGCTGAATCGACTAGAAATGAGGTGGATTTTCTTTGGGATGAACCTGGTAAAGAGTTGCTGTCGCCGATTTTAGATTCGGGTGCCATTCAATTTAATGATGGCAGTTTGCGGATCGGGCAATTGTCGCGCACTTTGAGCGATTTGAATGCTAAAGTCGATCGCGAAACCAGCGAAACGGCAATTCGTGCAGGAATCGGCAAGGTTTTGCCTGATTTGGCAGGTTTACCGGCAACTTGGCACGAGTGTAGTGTGGCATTTAGCGCTGATAATTTGCCTGTAGTGGGGCCGATTGCCGATCGCCCTGGATTGCAGGTTTTTTCGGGTCTCAGCAATCCTTTGACTATTGTACCTGCTTTGGCTGAGCGATTTGCGAAGGCGGCGGCGGGAGAAGAAGATAGGGCGATCGAGCTTTTGTCTCCCAATCGATTTGCTTAAAAATGATATCATGTCCGGCCTGATTGAGACTTGTATGAATTTTGTAGGGGCGGGTTCACTAACAATAATTGCCTGTAATCTACAATCTCATAAACCCGCCCCCCCGATACTTTTATCTCCTCTCCGTTGAATTGTCCGCGATGAAATTCTGTCGCGTGGTGGGGGCGGGTTTATGTAGATTGTTAGTCTGGATGATAGATTGTTGGTGAAACCCGCCCCTACAAGTATTGTGCTTATTTTACCGGACATGACTAATGACTACTGACGACTGACTACGGACTAATGACTACTAACTAAAAAAGGCAGCGCGACCATAAATGTAGTACCTTTACCTAGTTCACTTTCCACACTTATTGTACCGCCGTGCAGGTCAACTATGTGTTTGACAATGCAGAGTCCCAAACCCGATCCTTTAATTTTGCCTACATTAGCACCCCGTTCAAACTGCTGAAATAATTTTCCTTGATATTCCGGTGTCATCCCAATTCCCTCATCTCGAACGCACAAAATTATTTGTTGGTTTTCGCAGCTTAAGTCTAAACTTACCTTGCCGCCGTTTGGAGAATATTTAATGGCGTTTGAAAGCAAATTAGTCAGAACGTGGTGCAGTAGTTTTGCATCAAGATTGGCGTGCAGCGGATTTGTGTGACTGCGGAAATGTACTAGGTGTTTGTCGGTGACGATAGGTTGCAGTTCTTCTAAAATAGAATTGCATAAATCCGTCGCATTAATCTGATTTAAATTTAAGGAGATTTTGCCGGCTTCAGCTTTGCTAAGCATTAAAATATCTTCCAGCAACCCACTCATATTACTGACGGCTTTTTTAATGCGGTCAACATTTTTATGGGTAGTTCCGGGGTGTCTCTGCAAGTCGCTATCTTCTAGCATTTCAGCCGATAGCTGTATAGTAGTTAAAGGAGTGTTTAAATCGTGGTAAGCCATTGAAATAAAGCGCGATCTGTTTTCGCTTTTTTCTGCTGCTAATGCCATTAATTTTTTCAGACTAACTGCTTCTTGATGTTTACTAAGTGCTATCTTGATAGTGGCGTGCATTTCTCTTTCTTTAAAAGGTTTGAGCAGGTAGCCGTAAGAACCAGTATTTTCGGCTCGCTGCAAAGTTTCGTCGTCAGCATAGGCAGTTGTATAGATAATTGGTATATCTAATTCTTGATTAATTATTGCTGCTGTTTCTATGCCGTCAATGTCGCCTTTGATAACTATGTCCATTAAAATTAAATCGGGTTTTAGTTCGCGGGCGCGCTGGATGGCATCCGCTCCTGAAGAAACGATATCGGCGATTTGATATCCCAACTTTTCTAATTTAGGGGATAAATTTTTAGCAATTAACAGTTCGTCTTCGACAATCAAAATATTAATTGGTTTTACGACCAAGCTCATATTGTTACAATCTTTGAAAGTAGTTTAACTCGTTAAATTTTAAGTGAAAGGATGTACCAAATTCTCTGGAGATTTCGATGGTTCCTTCTAACTGCTCGGTTAAAGTGCAGACAACTTGAAACCCCATTGAGTGAGTTTTCCGAAAATCTAAATTTTGAGGAAAGCCAATGCCGTTGTCCTTAACTAAGAGGTTGATTTCTCGATCGCCCGTTTGATAGCATTCTACACTAACTGTACCAGTTATGCCATCAGGAAAAGCGTGTTTCAGGGTATTTGAAACCAATTCATTGGCAATTAAACCGCAGGGAGTAGCAGTTTCAAGATTTAGGGAAATTGGCTCAGCTAATACCTGCAACTGAATTTGGTTGTTGCTAATATTGTAAGAGTGAAACAAGTTACTTACCAAATCTTCGAGATATTCGCCAAAATTAATTTGCGCTAGGTTAGTCGAACGGTACAGTTTTTCGTGAATCAGAGCCATAGAATAAAGGCGATTCTGACTTTCTTCAAACATTTTGCTTACTTGCGGGTCGGCAACTGTGTTCGATTGCAATTCTAACAGACTGGCAACTACGCAGAGGTTGTTTTTGACGCGGTGGTGAATTTCTTTGAGCAAAATTTCTTTTTCTTTGAGGGAGTTTTTCAAATTTGCTTCCGCTTGTTTGCGATCGCTCAGTTCAGCTTGCAGTTGCTGGTAAAGTAGAGATTGCTGAATGGCGATCGCCAATTGATTCACCAACTGCTGAAATAAATTGATTTCCGATTCTTTCCAATCACGAGGGCCATCGCATTGGTGGGCAATCAGCAATCCCCAAAGTTCGCTGTGCTGAATAATCGGCACTACTAACTTTGCCCTAACTTGAATTTTTTTCATAAACTCCACCACACAAGGTGTAATGCAGGGGTCATCCCGTTCGGAGATCGCAGAAATTCGCCCTTGCAAATAAAGCTGATAAATTTCAGCCGGAAAAGCCTCTTCGCCAAAACATCTATCTACGAGTTGGCTGCATCCTTCTGCGACGGCTTCAGCAATGACTCGGCCGCCGTTTTTGGGTAAAAGTTGATAAACCAAAACTCGATCGGCTAATAATACTTGCTGGAGTTCCGCAACCGTGGTGTTGAGAATTTCTTCTAATTGCAAAGACTGGCGGACACGACGGGCGATCGCCTCCACAAGCCGTTCTTGCTCGAACTGCTGCCCCCTAGCGAGTTCGGCGTATTTAGAATTGCTGATATCAGCGGCATAACCAATAATTTCGATCGGAACGCCCTTGCTGTCAACCAATAGTTTTAGTTCCGTCCTTAGCCAGCGGTAAATTCCGTCTTGGTGTAGAAAACGGTACTCGCAAATGCAATTTTTTTCCTGGCACAAATCCGAAAATTTTACTAGAAATTCTGACCGATCTTCAGGGTGAATTCGGCTAGACCAAAATTTACAATCTGCTAACAATTCTTGGGGTTCGTAGCCAACGATTGTCTGAACGTTGTCGCTGATGTAAGTAGTACAAAAGTCCCCTGTCGGTGCGGCTGTAAAAATTACCGCCGGATTAGAAGCAAGCAAAAATTGCAGCCGTTCTTTTAACTGTTGCAATTCCATTTCGGCTCGCTTGCGATCGCTAATATCTTCGATCGCAGCCATGCTGTAGAGAGGAATGGCCTCGCGGTCGCGGATCAGCGTCACCGTCAAGTTTGCCCACATCAGCTCGCCATTCTTCTTAATCAAGCGTTTTTCCATTTGGAAGCGAGAAATATTGCCCTCCACCAACTGCTTGACTTGCTCCACATCTGCTTGTACATCTTCTGGATGCGTGAGTTCAGTAAAAGTCATCGTAGCCAACTCCGAATCGCTGTAGCCCAACATCTGGCGGTGAGCTTCATTCACTTTGATCGTGCGGTAGTCGCGCACGCTTGCCAAACCAAGCGCGATCGGAGCATCGTCAAATAAGTTGCGAAACTTTTCCTCGCTCTTTTGCAGTGCAGCTTCTGCGTGTTTGCGAGCGGTAATGTCTCGGGCGACCCACATCACCCGATCGAGCTCCAGCGGCGAAATACTGGCATCAAACCAAAATAATTTGCAGCCAATTTCCATCCTGTATTCAACTCTGTGGGTTTCCCCAGATGCCAACGTTTGGCGAATGTGGTTCAGGGCAAAATTAGCTTCCGCTTCTGGGAAGATTTCAGCGAGGGTTTTGCCCAGCACTTCAGGAGCCGGTTTGTACAGCAGTTCGGGAGCCGTGGGGGCGATTTTGAGGTAGCGGCCGCTGGCGTCGAAAACCAGCACGATATCCGTCATGGCGTTAAACAGCGCTAGCAGTTCGGCTTCGGATTTTTGGAGTTTTTCTTCGGTCAATTTGCGATCGGTAATGTCGGTGTCAGTGCCAGTCAGGCGGCAAGCCTTGCCGTCCGCCGATCGGATCGCGCTGCCGCGGGCAAGTATCCAGCAGGTGCTGCCGTCTTTACGCAGCATCCGGTGTTCTACTTCATAACTTTCTGTCACACCCTCTAGATAAGCCTTTACTGCTTCCTCGACTGCAACTCGATCGTCGGGATGAACGTGAGATGCCCAATTTTCCATGCGGTTAGGAATCTCTGCGTCCTGATAGCCCAACAAAGCTTTCAAAGACGGAGCAATATAGATTTCGTCGGTTTCCAAATTCCAGTCCCAAACCCCCACTTTGCCGGCCGATACTGCCATTTCGTACCATTGTGTCCGCTGCAGCACTCTCCGTTCTAACTCTGCATTGAGCTGCTGCAAAGCGATTTCTGCTTGTTTGCGATCCGTGACATCCCGGCCTGCAGCTTGATACTCGACGATTTGTCCGCTCTCGTTGAATATAGCCCGATCGATCCACTGCTGCCAGCGAATTTCCCCGCTCGGCAAAATTACTCGGTGCTCGCAGGTAAAAATAGAGTTGTCGGGAGACACAGAAGTATATTGCTGTTGAAAAATTTCTCGGTCTGCATCTGGCAGCAGGGACATGAAGCTGTTGCCGAGCAAGTCTTCTGGTTGCAAGCCGAAATAACGGCAGTAAGCTTGATTGACAAAAGTTATTTTACCGTCGGGGAGGTAGCGGCAAATCAGTTCGGTTTGGTCTTCCACAATCGCCTGGTAGCGCGCCTCGCTCTGCTGCAGGGCATTTTCGGCATTTTGGCGATCGCTGACTTTTTCTAGTTCACAATTGCCCTCTAACAGTTCGCATTGTTCCTGGAGTTTTGCCACTTCTTGATTCAGTGCCTCCATCCAGCTATACATTGCGGGGCGAATCGTTTTTTCGCTGACTAAACCTAGGAGCTGACCCCGTTCATCTACAATTGGCAAGCAATCGATCGAGTATTGACAAAATAGCTTAAATGCGGTAATAAGATCTGTAAATTCTGATTCTTTTAAGACCATTAAATTCCGCGTCATTGCGTCGGCAACTTTCATGTCTTGCCATCCGTATTCGGAGGCGGCTAAGTTCAGCACATCTTCCGGGCTTAGCAGTCCGACTAGCTGATTTTCATCGACAACTAAGACGCAACTAATCGATGCTTTTACCGTTTCATTTGAGTCGGGAAGTGCAGGGGCATTAGGCAGTGGGCAAGGGTCGATCGCCCGACGCATCAGGGCGATCGCATCCCCGATGGAAGTGGAGGGCGCAACCGTGACTGGGTGGCGATCGACAGCTTCGTCGGGCGATCGTAAATTGGCCGACAAATTAGCAAGTTCCATTAGTCTTGGTCAAAAAGTATTGTTAATTAACTTTAGCAACACTTTTAGTCATCAGCCAGATGACTTATGACTGATGATCGGCATTATTTTCTACCAATGAGAATATAAGTTTTCATTCCCCCTTTGCCTTTAACTTCAATAGTTCCCCGCTCCTGAAATACATATTTGTGTTCTAATAACTTATAAGTAGTTTCGCTGACTTGAATCCGCCAAGGCAAACCGTGAGATTCCATGCGGGAAGCAATATTTACTGTGTCGCCCCACAAATCGTAAATAAACTTTTTGATTCCAATTACTCCGGCAACAACCGGGCCGCTGTGAATGCCGATGCGGATGCTAAAATATTTATTATGGCTAGCATTAAATCGGGCTATTTCTGCTTGCATATCAAGGGCCATTTGGGCGATCGCGTCTGCGTGGTCTGCCCTGGGTTCAGGGAGCCCTCCCACCGCCATGTATGCGTCGCCGATGGTCTTGATTTTCTCTAGGCCGTGCTGTTCGCACAAAAGGTCAAATCCTGAGAAAATCTGATTCAGAAGATCCACCAGTTCGATCGGATTCATGACGGCAGACAAAGCAGTAAACCCCACAATGTCAGCGAACAAAACAGTCACTTCTGGAAAGTATTCGGCAATAGTAGTTTCGTTTTGCTTGAGGCGTTCTGCTATTGCCTTGGGCAAGATATTTAACAGCAGCTTTTCTGATTTTTCTTGTTCTTCCCGCAGGGCATCTTCTGCTTGCTTGCGTTCCGTAATGTCGTGGTAACTCCAGACTCGGCCGATAATTTTATCTCCCAGCCGCTGCGGTTCCGAATAGCGTTCAAAAAATCTGCCGTCTTGAAATTCCAACAAATCGTAACTTTCGGCTTCGGGCTGCTCGTCAAGCGACTCTATTCTCTCTTGAAATGCTTGGGGGTCTTTGAGCTGGTTCAGGACAAAGGCGATCGTTGCCGCGTTATCTCGCAGTGCCATCACTTCGTTAGGTATGCCCCACATTTCCACAAATTCTCGATTGAAAGTGACTATTTTTCCGCTCCTGTCAGTAGCTAAAATACCATCAGCAGTAGAATCAAAAGTTGCTTGCAGCAGGGACACAGATTTTGCCAGGGCGTCTTCTGTCATTTTTCGAGCAGTAATGTCTCGCAAAATAGCGCGAATCGCTACTAGCGAACCATCCGCAAACTTACAGCTTAGGCTGCCTTCCAACAAAATTTGTTCGTGATATTTAGTGATAAATATTACTTCAATCGATTCTGGATACAAGGTATTTTCATTTACCGTTTTTTGGGTAATAGCTTGATATAATATATCCAGAGACTCTGGGGAACTGTTCGGATGAATGATATCAAAAACCGTCATTTGAGCAATTTCTGCTTCGCTGTAGCCCAGAGTTTCCCGCCAAGCCCGATTTACATACAAAAAATGACCGTCCGCTCCTATACTTTGAATTAAGTCAGTAGCATTTTCAAATAAGTCTCGCAGTTGTTCTTCGCTTTCCCGCAAAGCTATTTCCGCTTGCTTGCGCTTGATAAATTGACCGATTTGGCTGCCGATTGTCCCCATTGTTTGGAGCAATTCTTCATCAAAACACTGCACTTCACGGCTGAAAAAAGTCATCACCCCCAACACAGATCTTGCAGAAGTTTCCGCCTCGTAGTCGCCCAAAATTGGGAAACCAAAAGCTCCGTGTAATCCTTCTTCTGCGGCTATTTCTCGGCGCATACAACTGTCGCTTTTTGTGACATCGGCAATCCACTGAGATGAACCGCTAGCCCAAACGAAACCCGGTAATCCTTCGCCAAACGCACAAGTCATTTGTTCGGTGAATTCGGCAAATTTGGGGATAGAAACTGAGCGTTTTGTCCAACTGGCGACGCACCGAAGCAAATTGGGGTCGGAAACCGCAGTTATTCTCTTAGTTTCTGACAACAGTTTTTCCCCAGCTTCAGGCATCCAAAGTTCGGCGGTATCCCATCCCAAGCTGTCGCAAATTACGGGGAGAATTGCTGCTATAGCTTTTTTGATTGTTTCGGATGCCGACAGGATGCGAGTGGTGACGTACTGAGCTGTTTTTCGCTTGCGGGCGCGCTGTCTATCTGTGACATCGCGGCCGATGTACACGAAATCTTGAACGGCGGGCGAAGATCCAGAAATGCCTTTAATGTCCGTCGGAATCGCCGTACAGGAAAACGAAACTGTGAGCTTTTCTCCGCTTTTTGCCGTGCAAATTACTTCGGCATTAGTTTGCGATTGTTGAGGCTCATCTTGGCTGACTGCTTGCAAAGAGGAGCCAAAAGCAGCAAGAACTTCTATTTGCTGGCCTACTAATTCTGATTCCCTGTAACCGAACAAATCTTGAGCAGCTTGATTGAGTTTTTTTATTTTTCCCGAGGCTGTTGTTACCAACAAAACTTCTGCCATTGAAGTAATAATTTTTTCAACATAATTATTAGTATCGGCTAAGGTACTCAATAAAATATCCATTTCATTGGTAGCTTGGACTAGAGTTTGTTCTAAAGCCATCCTGTCGCTTACGTCTTGAAAAAATATAATTAATCTCTGATAATTCTCGTCATTGGTGAACTGCACGATATACATATCAAAATAAAGCCGCGAGCCATTTTCTAATACCCGCGTGATCGCTTTTAATTCAAAATTTGGCAAACGTCTTTCAAAAATATCGATTAAAATTTCTTCAGTTCCCACCAATTCGGGGAAGGGAATGCGGACATCGTTGCCGGCGACTACTTCATCGGGAAAGTCGCCGAACCGCTCCACTTTGAGAGACTTCTCTTGGATTAAAAAATCTTTATCCAGTGCTAGGTACTCCAAGTGGTGGGGAACTAACAGTTTTTTAAACAAGGTTTTCATGTGAGATTCTTAGTAGTGAATGCGCCCTGTGTATCGAATAATCGAAAATCCATCTATTTATCTCTGTTTCTCAAAGGGAATTCTGACTATAAAGGTAGTGCCTAACCCGATCTCGCTGGAAAATTCGATTTGACCTCCGTGCAAATCTACACACTGCTTGACTATGGATAAACCCAGTCCTGTACCGGGTATTTTTCCGACATTTTTCGCTCGATAATAAGATTCAAAGAGTTGTTCCTGGTCTTCGAGAGGAATGCCAATGCCTGCATCTTTAATTTTAAATATAGCTTCTTCATTATTCTGACAATTTAATTCCAAATAAATATGGCTGTCGAGGGGCGAATATTTGACAGCATTTGACAGCAAATTTGTCAATATGTGCCGCAGCAATTTTGGATCTAGTGCGGGCAACTGTTGCGTTTCCTGCGAGTCGCTATCATCTTTTTTCGCTGGCGTAACTAATTCTTGATAAATAAAGTTAATTGTATGATTTTTTCCATAACTAATTGTAATTGATTCTACTAACTCGCTGCAAAATTGTTTTAAGTCAACTGGTGCGGGATAGAATTCGAGTTTTCCTGCTTCGGCGCTGCTGAGCAACCGCACGTCATCTAATAGCTGAGCCATGTGTTTAGATGCGGATTTAACGTGTGCGAGGTATTCTTGTTTTTCCTCGTGGGTGATTTCGTCGCCGTAGTCTTGGAGGATTTTAGTAGCAAATAATATTGTATTTAAAGGATTGCCAAATTCGTGAGCAATCATCGAGAAAAAACGAGATTTTACCTGTCTGAGTTCTTGCTCTTTTGCCAAAGAGCGGCGAATTTCTATTTCTTGTTGTTTGCGTTCTGTGATGTCCCTGCCTATATAAATTAAATCGTAAAGTCCCTCTAATTCTGTCTGAATTGCCGAACAGGAAAATTCTACCCAAATTTCTTCTCCTGCTTTAGTAGTGCAGACTATTTCTAGTTCTCTACGCAGCTCTTTCTGAGACAAAATATAGCGGTGGCGAGCTTGGTAAATTAATGTTTCTTCTACTACTATTAAAGACAGGGGTTTGCCGATAAATTCTGCTTCGCTATACCCAAATAACCATTGGGCTGATTGATTGATTGTTTTGATAGTTCCTAATGTTGTTGTGACCAACAAAGCATCGCCCATCGAACGAATAACTTTATCTATATAATCTTTAGAAGCCGCTAAGGCACTAACCAAAAGATTAGCTTCATTCGCCCTCTGAATCAACGATTGCTTCATTACCATCTTTTCGGTGGTATCTTCTATCAAAATTAGCAATTTACTTGGCACATATTCTTGTTCTTCTTCATATTTGATAGCCAACATATCAAAGTATAAAGGGCGGTTCTGGTCGGCAAACCGAGCGATACCTTTGACTTCAAAACCAGGGAGCCGTCCCATAATGATAGACATGAGGATATTTTCAATGCCAATCAGTTCGGGAAAACTCAGGCGAGCATCTGCACCTGGTATCGCGTCGCCCGGAATATCAGCATAATGCTGCACTTCGGCGGAGGTTGCCTGAATGATAAAATGGTGATTTACTAGAAAATACTGTGTTTGTCGTGGCCCTAACAGCTTTCTTAACAGGGGGTTCATACTTGTTCTACCATTGTGTAAGCTAGTTTGTAGAAAATTTCGTCAACGTCTTTGCCTGTTTTAGCAGATGTTGTGTAAACTCCTATTACTTTGTCTTGACCTATCGAATGGGATATTTCCACTAGCAGCGCCAATTTTTCCTCGTCAATCAAGTCTACTTTGTTCAAAGCGACGATAATTGACCCTTTAGGATTGACTGCAGAAAAAAGCTGAATGTGTTCGGATATTCGCTCAACTGTTTCGGAGCGGCTGACATCGGCAACGATTAAAACGCCGCTAGCTCCCTGCAAGTAAGTCGGTGCTATTCCTTTGAATTTTGTATGCCCTTCTAAGTCCCAAATCAGCAACTTTGCAGTCACATTTTCCTGCTGTTTTACCCCTTCTAATTCTACGATTTTGCTGGAAATTTTTACTCCTACTGTGGAGAGGTATTGGTCGCTGAATTGCCGATCGACAAAACGGCGGATTAGGCTAGTTTTACCCACGCCGAAATCCCCAATCATGCACATTTTTTTAGATATAGTAACTGACATAATTATTTACTGTTTATTGTCTTAGTTATTGGTTCAAATAGCACGCATCTGCTTAAAAGTCGTGGTTGATTGGGTTCCACGTCGCCAGGAGGATGGGGGATGCCAACCGTTTGGAGGCGCTTTGGGTCAGCACCCTGCCGCACTAAAGCATCTCGCACTGCTGCGGCACGCCTCAGCGACAACTGTTGATTTGTAGCAATTTCCCCAGTTCGATCGCTGTGTCCAATTATCTTAATCTGTTTTTGAGGATATTGATCCATGAAATTTTTGACACTGGCGATGATTTCTCCGTATGTAGGGTCTAATTTTGCCGTTCCTTGCTGGAAGTAAATGCGGCTTGTAATTTTCAGCGGATCTAATTTAATTGTGCTAATCACCGATTGAACACCGGGAATTTGCTTCAGGGACTGAGCTATTTTCTGTCCGTCTGCACCGTCTCTAACGGTTCCCTCTACTGTAACTTTACGATCGCCATACCGCGTAGAAATAGAAAGGCCCTCTTTCTGATTCAAAACAGCGGTAATCCGCTGTACCTCGGCCGCCGTCAAAACTGGATCTGGGGGGACATCTACAGCTAGAATTCTATTATCTAATTGCAATTTCGGTGCAGTTGATGCGGCTATTTTTTCGGCTTGTACCCGTAATTCTTGATTTGGCAACTTTCCGGTTAGCTTTAAAGTTTTGCCATCAACTGTAACATCTAAGCGGTAAACTGCTAATTGGGGAGTCGAGGCTAAAGCTGCGATGGCATTTGCTTCGAGGCGACGGTAAATGTTGCTGCGATACTGATAAATCCCCCAAGGTACTAAGATTAAGCTTAGGGCGGCTAAACTGATAGCCGCAAGGGCGATCGGGGGTTTTGTTGATTTTTCCTTTTGCAGCGGGTCGAATAAACTTTTTATGCACGGGTGCAGCGACTCCGGTATAGTACCGGGGTCGCCATTAAACTCGTGAATTACTTTAGCATAATTAAGGATGAGATTACTAACTGTTTGCCGCAGTTTGTTGATGAACGACTGTGGCGGTTCTCCTTTTATCACGACGGCCATGTAGCAATATCCCGCTACTTCTAGCATAATTTTTGAGTCGCCGTATTCAATTTGATTGAGTTCGGAAATTTCTCCCGGCTGCACGATGCACTCGTTAACAAAGCTGCGAATAGCTGTCAGCATTCCTGCTACCATTTCTGATTCTAACTGGTAGCTTTCGGAGTTTTGAACTTCGGAAATAACCAAGCCTGATGCTTTATGAATTAAGAATGCTGCTTGGACGGTAAAGGGTATTGATTCTTTGAGGATTAATTCAGCTTCGGAGACACCTTGTACTTTGGAGCGAATTTTGCGCTGAACTCCTTCGACGCTGAGGGCATTTGACACTTTTTCATTGATTGTCTTGATAGCTTCTGCCATGTATCGGGAAATTGTACTGCCAATTACGGGATAGAGCGCATCCACCATAGAGTCGCGTTCGAGTCTTATTTGGGCTGTAATCGCTTTGCCCATTTCGGGGGCGAGGGCTTGAGCGATCGACTCTTGGTCAAGGCGAATTTGCTCTTTAATTGCCAGACCAATTTCTGGGGCGATCGCGTTAGCAATATCCGCTGGCGAATTCACTATTTGTTGAGCAAGTGCGTCGGGAAGCAGCTCAGCTATTGCCGCACTCATTGCCGACTTGTTTTCCTGAGTTTTTGCCCTAATCACTTCGTCAATAATGGGAACGATCGCCTTAACAACTTCTTCTCTGGAATCGGCCACTTTGCGACTGAGAATTTCTGCGATCCAAGGCAACATCAACTCAATCAACTCTTGGGGATCGTAGATTTGGTGCTCCAATTTTCCTAATTTATCGTTGATTGTTCCCATCAGGTGGCGCACCCCCGGCAAGTCGTTTTCTGCCAGAAGATTTTTGACTTGCTCTATATCCGACATTTTTGAGCCGAACATCAGATTTTGCAGCCTTTCCATCGCGCTGTCGGCTTCATTTAAATCCTGTTTAATTTGGCCTAATATTTCAGCAGGCTGTTCTAGTAAGTGAGGGATTTCTAGAGTCGAAGCAACCACCGGATCTAAATATGCAGTTTCTGGTGGCTCTGAGACTGTGGAAATTATGGGGTTATGGGGAATTACCGAGGGTTTTGACTCGGTTTCGGGAGCGGAAACATCCTGTAAATGCCGATCGAACCCGTGGGATTTTTGAGCCTGTACGTACTGTAGAGAATCTTTCATTGTCAAGTTAGACAATTCTTCGACAGGCTGTGATTCCTCCTCGATATCCGGCTGGGCGATCGCGGAAACATCTATAGTTTTAGCTGAGGAATAGTCTTTTTCCAGTTCTGAAGTGTTGAGTTTGTGAGTAGCGAATAGCAAACTTTTGAACTCGTCTGCAACAGGCGGGGAATCCCCAGACTCCGGTTGGCGAGATCCTGTTTCGGGTACACTCGCTGCAACTTCCTCTGGCGCTTGCTCAGAAATACCTAACAAATCCATCAACCCGCCGAGGGCCCCAGCTTGATTATTTTCCCCGCTGCTGTCATCTTCGGGCTCTGCATTTTGCTGGTTTGAACCCGCAAAAATTTTGAGATCTACTAACAGATTCAACAAGGGTTCTAGCTGGGTTGCTGCATCCGCAGCAGACTCGTCAGGTTGAGAAACAAAACCCTCTAACTCATTGTCGTCAGCCGGATTTTCTTTCGGTAAAGCCATGCGTTATTATCCGTGATGGTGGCGCTCCGGCAACAGAAATTCGTTATTTAACTTATTATCCGCAACGCCTTTAAGTTCGGGCACAAATTCTGTTCCTTTGAGCCTCATGCCGAGTTCAAACAGAATTTCTGCCATGTCGTCTCTGGAAACTTTAACATCTCTGAGCATGGAAAAGCGACGATCGAGCTCTTCAAAAACCTGTGTTTTCAAAGTGCGGGTTTCTTCAGATAGTCGCTCTCTGGTTTGGGAGAGTTCGTCGCGAAGCGAACTGGTTTGATTGTCTATCGCCTCGTCGAGGGCTTCCATGCTGCTGGAGAATTTGCGGTTAATGCGATCGACTTGCTGCCGGATATCGGCGCTTTCTTCTTGGGTGTTTGAGGTGAGCGATTTAACTTTCTTTTCTAACGAATCAACAGCCGCCCTCATTTCTCCTGAAAGAACTGTTTTTACTTGTTCGATGCGAGTTTGCATATCTTGCTGCATCATGGACAAGTCGGAATCTATTTTATCGAAGCGATTATCGTATTCTCTAAGCTGCGCTCCGAAAATTATATCCCGGATCTGGTCAATATTTCCCAGCCGTTCGCGCATTTCTTCTTTAGTTATTTCGGCCATACTTGCACCTGGAATCTCCGGAAATTGTGAGTTTAAGAACTGTGCTAGTGATTTACTAGCGTTGTTGGTGGCACTAGCTTTTTTGACGGGGCGGGCTGTTATTTTTTGAACTCTCACCCCTGCGTCGGGGATGGGATTTTTTAGAGTGTTGACTCTAAATATCCTGAGATTCAAATTTTTGAGCCTGGTCTTGTCACCAAAAATGGCGGTTGGCTATCCTTGGCTGGCAGCAAGCTCATAGAAGGGTAGATTTTGCTGCTATACAGCACAGCGGGGTAGGTTTTAATGTCTTGCTGACATCCTCAATGATATCCCATCTTGACAGTGCCTCATACCACAGCGCTGGAGTCCCGGCAAAAAGCGGGTGGGCTTGCTCCACGTTCAATTATATATAAGATATAACTCGAAAGCTTGGTCGCTCGCCGATCGGCTCCGAGGGATGTTGCCTTTGACCAGAAAGCACTTATACAGTCGAACTCGGTCCCTCTCTCCCCCTTGAATCCTCGAATCCTGCGAGGCCCTATAAAAATTCATAGGGCCCGATCGACAGCGACCAGACCCAATAATATGAGAACTTTGTTTTTTCTAACAAACGAGATGTGTTTCCGGTGGAGAACTGTTACTTACTAGGGTTTACAACTTGTGCAGCTTTACTTTTAATCCGCAACGACAACTAAGTCTTACTTGACTGCGGTTTGGCTTGACTGCTCGATCGGCAGTTCGCCACTATTCCAAGTTGTGTTCGGTTAATTTCTGCTGCGCCTCGGAATCTAGACCGGAGACACCATGCCTATATCCTCGAACTTTCTTTCTAAATATAGCGACCTCCTTTCTCTTTCTGTCCCGGTGTCTATTATTAAGTTAGCATGAGCTTTCCGAGGAGTAAAGCACAATTTGCAAAACTTGATAGGTCTTTACATTACTAAGTATAATGATATGAATATCCAAATAGATGTAAGTTAGCACTCACGCACTCGCCCACAAAGAAACCGGGTTTTTTCACCGAGATTGAGGATTTTAAGCAAGTATTTTGGTTGAAAAACCCGGTTTCTGGACACCCGTGCAAAAGTCCTATAAATTCTATTGTTGCTACATCTTTACATACTTAACAGTTCTTGTCATGACTATTTCTCCTAAGTTTCTCAGTGGCAGCCAAATCCGCCAAACATTCCTCGACTTTTATGCCCAGCGGGGACATAAGATATTGCCGAGTGCTTCTTTGGTTCCCGAAGATCCGACGGTGTTGCTGACGATCGCCGGAATGCTACAATTCAAGCCGATATTTCTCGGACAGCGCACCGCCGAATCACCGCGCGCCACAACTTCTCAAAAGTGCATCCGCACCAACGACATCGAAAACGTCGGCCGCACCGCCCGCCACCACACGTTTTTTGAGATGTTGGGTAATTTCAGTTTCGGGGATTATTTCAAGAAACAGGCGATCGCCTGGGCGTGGGAACTTTCCACGGAAGTTTTCGGTTTACCAGCGTCGAATTTGGTTGTTAGCGTTTTCCGAGAAGATGACGAAGCTTTTGCGATTTGGCGCGATGAAATTGGCATTCCGGGCGATCGCATTCAGCGCATGGGAGAAGATGACAATTTCTGGCAATCCGGCCCGACTGGCCCCTGCGGCCCGTGTTCGGAGATTTACTATGATTTTCACCCGGAAAGAGGCGACAATATTGACCTCGAAGATGATAGCAGGTTTATCGAATTCTACAACCTGGTTTTCATGCAGTACAATAAAGATGCAGAGGGCAATTTAACACCGCTGCAAAATCAAAATATTGATACTGGCATGGGACTGGAACGGATGGCGCAAATCCTCCAGAAAGTCCCCAATAATTACGAAACAGATTTGATTTTTCCGATCATTCAATCGGCGGCGGAAATTGCCGGGATTGATTACCACAATAGCGATGAAAAAGTCAAGGTTTCGCTGAAAGTAATTGGCGATCACATTCGGGCTGTGGTGCACATGATTGCGGACGAAATTCGCGCGTCGAATGTGGGTCGGGGTTACATTTTGCGCCGGTTGATTCGCCGGGTGGTGCGCCACGGGCGACTGATTGGAATTCAGGGCGAATTTACGGTGCGGGTGGCTGAAAGTGCGATCGCCCTTTCGGAAGCTGCTTATCCGAACGTGCGGCAGCGGGAAGATCAAATTAAGGCGGAATTGGCAAGGGAAGAAGCGCAGTTTCTCAAGACTTTGGAACGCGGAGAGAAGCTGCTGGAGGAAATTGTCGATCGCACAAAACAGCAAACCAACCAACAAATCAGCGGTAAAGATGCTTTCATTCTTTACGATACCTACGGTTTCCCCTTAGAACTGACTCAAGAAATTGCTGAGGAAGAGGGAATTACTGTGGATGTAGATGGCTTTAAAGCAGAGATGGACAAACAGCGAACTCGCGGTAAAGATGCTCATCAAACAATTGATTTAACCGTGCAGGGTTCTTTGGATAAGTTGGCTGAAACAATCCAGGGAACTGAGTTTGTTGGTTATGCTGAATTGTCGAGTTTAGCTGAGGTGGAAGTTATCTTAGTTGACGGCAAATCTGTGGAGGAAGCAGCCGCCGGTACCGAGGTACAAGTTGTTTTGAACCAAACGCCGTTTTATGCAGAATCCGGCGGACAAATTGGGGATAAAGGTTATTTGAAAACGGGAGATAATGGTGATGGTTTGTTAGTAAGAGTTGATGATGTGAAGAAGGAATCGGATTTCTTCGTGCATTTCGGCTTTGTGGAACGGGGAACGCTGAAAGTTGGCGATAGTATTACTGCGAAGATTGACAATAGCGGTCGCCGTCGAGTTCAGGCTAACCACACAGCAACTCACTTATTACAATCAGCTTTGCGGAAAATTGTGGACGATTCGATTTCGCAAGCTGGTTCGCTGGTATCGTCTGAGAGATTGCGGTTTGATTTCAATTCTCCGCGCGCTGTCACAGCAGAAGAGTTGCAGAAAATTGAGGATTTAGTTAATAGTTGGATTGCTGAGGCGCACGCTGCAGTCGTTGCAGAAATGCCGATCGCCCTTGCGAGGGAAAAAGGCGCGACTGCGATGTTTGGCGAGAAGTACGGCGACGTGGTGCGGGTTATCGATTTTCCCGGCGTTTCGATGGAATTGTGCGGCGGGACTCACGTCAGCAATACGGCTGAAATCGGGCTGTTTAAGATTGTTTCCGAGGCGGGTGTAGCGGCGGGAACTCGCAGGATTGAAGCGGTTTCCGGTCAAGCTGTTTTGGACTATTTGAATGTGCGGGATAAGGTGGTGCGCGATTTGGGCGATCGATTTAAGGCGAAGCCTGAAGAATTGCCGAACCGGATTACTAATTTGCAGAATGAGTTGAAGGATACTCAGAAACATTTGGCTGCTGTGAAGTCGGAATTGGCGATCGCGAAATCCGACCAGTTGCTGAGTGCGGCTGAGGCGATTGGCGAATTCAAAATCATTGTAGCTCAATTGGGTGATGTGGATACAGAAGCGCTGAAAACTGCGGCGGAAAGATTGCAGCAAAAGTTAGGAAATGCTGCGGTTGTTTTGGCATCAATTCCTGAACCGGATAAGGTAAGTTTGGTGGCAGCTTTTAGTCCAGAAGTCAATAAGAAAGGATTGCAAGCTGGCAAGTTTATCGGGGGAATTGCTCAAATTTGCGGCGGAAAAGGCGGCGGGCGGCCGAATTTGGCGCAAGCTGGAGGACGCGATGCAAGTAAGTTGCAGGAAGCGTTGGAAAGTGCTCGCAATCTGTTGCTTGAAGGGTTGGGTTAATTAGTCGGATCAGGTAATTTCGGGGAAACTGTAGGGGCGGGTTCACCAACCATAATTGCCAATAATCGACAATCTCGAAAACCCGCCCCCACCCAACCATAAATCA
>NZ_JAUBTV010000015.1:73167-88099 GCF_036705145.1 Microcoleus sp. B5-D4
CCAACCATAATTGCCAATAATCGACAATCTCGAAAACCCGCCCCCACCCAACCATAAATCACAATGTACATGGTGCTCGTAGGGGCGGGTTCACCAACCATAATTGCCAATAATCGACAATCTCGAAAACCCGCCCCCACCCAACGAAAAATACCAACCTACCTTTTCCGATGCGATGCAAATTCCAGGTTGATTTGGGTTATCGGTGGTGGGGGGCGGGTTTATCTAGATTGTTAGTATTTGTTAGATATTGTTGGTGGAACCCGCCCCTACAAAATCTGGGTAAAAGTATTGTACAAAAAACTCGGGTTTTTCCCCACAAAAAATGTACAATATCCCAAACATGGGTAGTGCATCGAAAGGGCGATCGCATTTTATCAAGCAGCTAGTGAAGTTTACACCCGCCCTGCTTTCCCGCAACAATGGGCGATGACTCAAAATAATTTGGCAAATGCTTACAAAGATAGAATCAAAGGAGAACGGGGTGAGAATACAGTTGCCGCCGCCATAATCCCGGTTCCGGGCGGGCGATTTGCCCGCCCCAGAAAAAGATTAGGCTTAATATTGAGGTACAGACGGGTCTACTTCTTCACTCCAAGCAGTAATTCCTCCCTTAACATTAATCCCCTCAATTCCAGCTTCCTTCAAAATCCCCAAAGCCTTCGCAGAACGCCCGCCCATTTTGCAGTGGGCAATCAAGCGGTGGCCGTTCAACAATTCCTTGACCTTGGCGACACCTGCGCCCTGTTCGATATCCGGCAAAGGAACCAAAACCGACCCAGGAATTTGACAAATTTGATACTCATTGGGATTGCGAACATCTAACAATACAAAATCCTTCGCACCGCTGTCGATTAACTCCTTAAGTTCTTTGACAGTCATCTCAGGAATTTGCGTTTGCTGACTTGCTTCCTGCGCTTTAGCTTGAGGAATGCCGCAGAATTGTTCGTAATCGATTAACTTTTCAATTACCGGACGCACTGGATTAGGCCGCAGTTTCAATTGCCGGAACGTCATATCTAAGGCATTGTAAAGCAACAATCTGCCGCTCAAAGTAGTGCCTTGACCCAAGATAATCTTGATAGCTTCCGTTGCTTGGATAGACCCGACAACTCCGCACAAAACGCCTAAAACACCGCCTTCTGCACAAGAAGGAACCATCCCAGGAGGCGGGGGTTCTGGGTACAAATCGCGGTAATTCGGGCCGCCTTCGTAGTTAAAAACTGTTGCTTGCCCTTCAAATCGGAAGATGGAACCGTAGACGTTGGGCTTGTTTAAAAGCACGCAAACGTCGTTCATCAAATAGCGAGTCGGGAAATTGTCCGTACCGTCGATAATGATATCGTAAGGAGTCGCAATGTCGATCGCATTTTCGGAACTAACGCGAGTTTCGTACAAATCAACTTGACAAAAAGGATTAATTTCTAAAATCCGATTTTTAGCCGACTCAATCTTCGGTTTCCCAACCCAAGAAGTGCCGTGAATTACTTGCCGCTGCAAATTAGAATGGTCTACAACATCAAAGTCTACAATCCCAATGCGGCCAACACCGGCGGCTGCTAAATACAGCAGCAGCGGCGAACCGAGGCCTCCCGTACCGATGCAGAGCACGCTGGCAGCTTTGAGACGCTTCTGCCCATCCAATCCAACTTCTGGCAGGATCAGGTGGCGAGAGTAGCGTTCGTATTCTTGTTTGTTGAGCTGGATCTCCTCCAGATTAGGATTTAGCATGATATTGTGTGTAGCGCAGATTTTGAATTACATCCTATCTGAATCTTTCGCATTTTTACCTGTTTGTTATTTTTACTAATTATTTCTTAATCTCAGTCGGTTCCTGTGCGAGAATTTCCTCTGCTTGAAAGTTCCCCTCTCCGTCAAGACTCCAACTGCGGATGTCTTCCCAACAGCCTTGTCGGACGGACACAATGATATAAGAGTATTCGGCCCAGGCCAATGTCCGATCGCACTCTGAGGGCACTGCGGGAGAATCCGTGTGAGAATGATATATACCGATAATATCCAGAGTGCGATCGCGCCCATGTTTCATCGCCCGCAACATATCTTCGGGCTTAATAGCATATCTGCGTCGTTCTGTCAATCCCTTTTCTTCAGGCCAATTCTCCTGCGCCTGAACACTCCAAGCATTTTGAGTCGGCCAAACTTCCACTAAAGTTTTAACATCGCCAGTAACTCGACCGAGCAACAAACCGCAGCATTCGTCAGGATAAGCGCTTTCGGCGTGGGTTCGCATGGATAAAATTTGAGAGTCGGAAAGTGCGATCGGCTGCATAGGATTTTATTGTAGATTTTATTGTAGATTTTATTGTAAAGTGCGATTAAGAGCGGGATAGCTACGCTTCACGGGCTTTTTTTAAATTCTGGAACAGGCATCTTGCCTGTTCAATACTGGCTTTTCTGGAGATGTCTATTAATTTGAGGTTCCTGTAACTGTTTGCAAAACAGTTCTATAAGCAATAACAGCTTCTGTTTGGTTAACATATCCTACATATTGACTCAATACAGAAAAGTCTAACTCAGGCAAAAATTCACTGCTCGAAATTAACTCATAACCCGACTCCCGCAAGTGGTAAAGAGAAAATTGATCGTTAGCCCAAAACCAGACTTCAGGAACTTGCAAACCGCGATACACTTCTAGTTTGTCAACTCCACCGCTAGTTAGAGCAATTTCTATCACAATATCCGGGACTTCTGCAAGTAAACCTAAACAGTAACACTCATCCGCTTGGGCACCCCGTCTCACAGCTTCGCGGCGAAATGTAGCACTACCGTAACCGTTGAGATTAATTAGCCTTTCAACCGCATAGGTTTCTATCAACCGGGCAATAATTGTTTTAAGCCTTTCATGTTCTGGCGAAGTCGTCATAATAATTTCTAACGTTCCTTCCAAGTAAGTCATCCTGGGGAATTTATCGACAAACATATCAGAAAGCTGCTCGTATTGTTCCCAAGTCACATCATATAGAATGACGCGCTGTTCAGTGGCTGGAGCGAGAGTTTTTGGATCTAAAAGTAGCATAATTAATTACCTGCACTTAAGATATCTCA
Source organism: Microcoleus sp. B5-D4 (assembly GCF_036705145.1). Lineage (NCBI taxonomy): Bacteria > Bacillati > Cyanobacteriota > Cyanophyceae > Oscillatoriales > Microcoleaceae > Microcoleus > Microcoleus sp. B5-D4. The sequence continues at coordinate 76,234 of NZ_JAUBTV010000015.1, forward strand.
ACGTTAGATTTTTTCGTTCTTTCTCAACTTCTTCTCTGTGTCCTCTGCGGCCTCTGCGGTTCGTAAAAAAAGTTCCTATATAAATTTAACGAACCGCGAAGACGCTTATGACACAAAGGAAGAGAAGAGAAGGGGAAAAAGAGTTAATTCAATCAAGTCGGAGTTTGCTGCAATTCAGGTCGCTCATCTGGAACGATCGCACCTTCGACAGGACACACCTGCAAACAAATACCGCAGTCAATACAGGTATCAAAATCAATCCAAAACCAATCAGTACCCTTGACATTTTTGCCGGGACCGGGGTGAATGCAAGCAACCGGACAAGCGCCCACGCAATCAGCAATTCCCTCGCAAATATTCGTAACAATAGTGTGTGCCATAGTGTTCTCTCAAAAGATTTTAGTTAGATAGGGAATTAGCAATTAGTAATTGGCAAAACCTGATCTCAATCAGCAGGATACATAATATCATATCGGGTGATTTTTAGCCAATTACCAACTACCAATTACCAATTACCAATTAGCCTAATTTACCGTTTCAATTGTTGGCAATCCTTCGGCATTTACCCAAGCAATTTGAGCAATTCGTCGATCGCGCGCGTATTCCCGCGCCGCCTCCTCCGTCTCCCGACTCTCCAAATCTATTTCTACCCGAAGTAGGTGAGTAGAGTCTCGGAGTTTGCGAGCGTAAGCAAACGCGGCGGCACTAGCTTCAGGAGTTTGAGCCACAACTAACCAGTCGCTAGCAGGCGTCTGGGTGGGCAACTGCCCCTCTGTCAGCAAAACTTGGTGCAAATCTTCAATATTCAGACAAAACCCGATGCCGGGGGAATTTTGCCCTTGGGGGTCGAACAGTCCCAACAGTTGGTCGTAGCGTCCTCCTTGTCCTAAAACTCGCTGTCCTGTCTTGCTGCTGCTGACAACTTCAAACACAATTCCAGTGTAGTAGTCAAATGTTTGAATTAAACTCAAATCGAGGTGAATGTGAGATTTTAGATTGGGAATTTTTGACTGGCATTGGTGCAGCAATTCGATCGCCGATTTGAGATTATTTAACGCGGCTTGCTGCGGCAAATCTAAATCCAGCTTGGCAACAATTGGCAACACCTCTTCTGGGCGGCCGCGCAAGTCAAATAACAGCAGTGCTCTTTCTCGCAATTCTGTTGACAGCGGCAAAGTTTCCAAGGCAATTCGATCGAGATTGGCGATCGCCCCCCGAACTTTTTGGCGCACGTTTGGCGGAAACGGTTCTAGCAATGTTGCAGTCAAGCCCGCTTCTCCCAAAACCAAATGCCACTCATCAATTTCCAAGCTCTGCAAGCACTCAGACAGCAGCAGCAGCACTTCCGCATCCGCAACCGCCCCCCCCGCGCCGAGGAGTTCTACCCCAGCTTGATAGAACTCCTGTTGCCCGCCTGAGCCAGTATCTGGGCCTTTGCGGAACACGTTAGCGTTGTAGTAGAGGCGCTGGGGCTGCCAGCGAGTCCCGGCCATCCGCATTGCAGCCGCCCGCGCGATGGATGCTGTCAATTCCGGCCGCAAACCAAGTTCTCCATCCTCGGCGTCTTGCAGTTGAATTAAGGTCGATCGGTCGATCGCGCCCCCAGCCATCAAAGTTTCCAGCCTTTCTAGAGTTGAAGTAATAATCCGGTGATAGCCCCAGCGGTGAAAAACCTGCTGCAAGCGCCGTTCGATCGAAATTTTTTGAGCAACGTCAAGGGGCAATAAATCTCTTGCACCGGATGGGGGTTGGTGAACCATATCAATTTTAGATTTTAGACTTTAGATTTTAGATTGGGCCCAGAAGCTTAGCTTTATGGACGGTGTTCAAGTCGAACCAGGCAAGCTTAACATTCGACTTTAACAAATTAAGGTGTCATCTCAATTTTAGATTTTAGATTTTAGATTTTAGATTGGGCTTAGAAGCTTAGCTTTAGGGGACGGTGTTAAAGTCGAAGAAGGCAAGCTTAACCTTCGACTTTAACAAATTAAGGCGTGATAGCGTTTTCGTTTGCATCGGAATTATCATTTTCCCCGTCAGTGCGATCGTCCCGTTCTTCCAGGAGCATCCGCGATCGCGGGACGATCGCACTGACAGTATAATTCCGATGTCACCGGATTTGATCTCACCAAGTCTTGATTTTTTTGCTCTAGCTGACTCCACTGCTGAGCAGTTCACCCGTTTCTAAATATTCAAGACTCACAACTCACAACTTCTCACTTCTTCTTCCCGCCAAACAAACTCGCAAAAAATCCTGGTTTCTCCTCACCTTTTTTGGCTTTTGCGGCAGCTTGTTCCAGCTTTTTCTTAACCTCCAAAGCCGTCGGTTCTTCAGGATTTGATGCCAAAGCTTTGTTCATCTCAAGTTTTGCCATTGTGGCTTGATTTTGTTCAACGTAACACATTGCTAACATAGCGTGAGCCTTGCTGTGTTTTGGGGCGTTCTTCAGGGCTTCCCTCAACTCCAAACTTGCTTTAGCGTAATTTTTGCTGTCCATAAATCCTTGAGCTCGGCGGCAATAGGCTTCGATCCGCGGGTCGTCTTTGGGCGGGGGTAGATTTGGGGGTAGATTTGGGGTTGGGGTTGGAATTGGGGTTGGGGGAATTGGGGTTGGGGGTGGTGGCGGGGTTGTAATGCCAATGCGCTCTTTTCGCAGCAGGTAAACCATGTTAAGTTCGCTAATTTGATCGATCGCCTCTTGCGTTTCCTTAACTGATTCGTACTGCTTGAGAGCGAGTTTGCTAACTGCTGTTTTGTAAGCTTCTTCCCAATCTTTAGCGGTAGCTAACTGTTTGGCTGCTGCGCTTTCAATTTGCATTTTAGCCTGTTCTTTAACGACGCGCTTGGCGATGGCTGCTAATAGCAGGCTGTATTCTTTGCGATCGCTTTCCTTAGAGAATTTGTTGTAAGCCGGATTGACTACTTTTGACAAAAATTGGTTAGCCCAATCTTTATCAGCTTGGCTTTCAAAAGAGCAAGTATCCGAATGCAACCGGCGGGCGATTTTCATGTAGCGCTTGCGGATGTCGTTAAACTCGGCGTCTAAGGGAACTCCCAAAATTGCGTGCTGATCTGTAAAGTCATACTTGAACAGCCCTTTTGTCATTTCAAAAGACATAACTTTTACTCTTCCTTTCCTGGCTTTTCACTATTCTTTAATGTAGCTTGAGTCAAGGGGTTGTGACCCCCGTACTACCCCCGATCTATTGCTGGGGGGCGCTACTTCCAAGAAGATAAGGGAGGTACTGCTAGCAGTGCGCTGCTGAGTTCGGCGTGTATTTTGCCGTTTGTTGCCAAAATCCGACCTGAGTTCATATCAAAGGCACTACCGTCATAAGCTGTAATTTGACCTCCGGCTTCGGAGACGATGACTACACCGGCTGCTACGTCCCAAGGGGCGAGTCCCCGTTCCCAGTATCCGTCCGATCGCCCCATCGCCAGGTGTGCGAGGTCTAGGGATGCGGAACCGCTGCGCCGCACGCCTTGGGTGAGGTGGGTGAGGTGACAGAATTCGGCATAATTATTGTCTGCTGTTTCGCGCCGATCGTATGCAAACCCAGTGACTAGCAAGCTGGTTCTCAATTCTGAGATTTGGGAAACTTCGATCGGCGAACGGTTGCAGGTTGCTCCCAATCCTTTGCCAGCCCGAAACAATTCGTTATGCAAAGGGTCGTAAATTACTCCGATTTGTGGTATGCCGTCGATTAAAAGTCCGATCGACACGGCCCAAAAAGGATATTGGTGAGCATAATTTGTTGTGCCGTCCAAAGGGTCGATCGCCCACAGGTATTTGCTGCTGGCATCTCCTAATTTGCCGGATTCTTCGGCGAGGATGGCGTGGTCGGGTACGTGGCGGCCGAGAATTTCTAAAATGACGGCTTCTGAGGCTTTATCGGCTTCTGTGACTAAATCGCCCGATCGGCCTTTTTCTTGAATTTTTTCTAATTTTCCGCAGAAAGATTTCAGGACGGAACCGGCGGCTAGGGCTGCTTCGGTGGCTATTTCTAAGAAGTTTTGCAGTTGATTGTCAGTCATTAGGAAGAGGGAAGTACGAACCGCGAAGACGCGAAGGACACGAAGGAAGAAGGAAGAAGGAAGAAGGAAATCATTGCTCATTAGTTATTAGCTATAACTGAGGAGTTTTTAGTCATTGACTAATGACTAATGACTGCTGACTAATGACTACTGACTATTTCCGATTTTGCTGGCGGAATTCTGCAGGAGTTTGGCGCAAAGCTCGTTCTGGATTCCACAGGCCTTTACCCATGAGTCTCGCCCATTCTTGAGCGTTCACGAGTCGCTGCTGGTATTTGGTGTTGGGCGATCGCGCTGAGGCCAGGGCATAACCTTCTTTGACTAGCAGTTCGTTGAGCAAAATTTTATCTTGCCACAAATAGGCTAGTTTGCGATCGAACCGGTCTTTCTGTTCGATGTCTGATTCTAACAATACCTGTTTTCCCCCAGTTAGCTGTTCTAGTCTTTGTTTGGCTGCTTCTCCCCAAGGCTGCTGTTTTAAATCCGGCGCATCAATACCAATCAGCCTGATTTGTTCTAATAAGGCTATTTTGTCGGCTGTACTGATAACTTCGATTGTTTGGCCGCTGATGGCCCTTTCTACTTTGGCGATCGTACCTTGGGGCATTTCTGGTTTTTGGCAGCTAGCTAACAACAGACAAAGGGCGATCGCACATAATCGATAAAGCATGGATAATTGGTGATTGATAATTTCTCAAATTGCCTTATTCTTCATCCAACGGCAAACCAGCTTTAACTTTACCTTTGCCGAAGTAGCGGCCGAATTGCAGTTCGTACACTTCGTCTTCGTCTTGCGTCTCTACCTCGATGTTGGAACGGGGATAGCTGACGCACAGCAGGGCATAACCTTCTTTTTGCAGTTCCACAGAAAGCCCCATTGCTTCTGGCTGGTGCAGTTCCCCCGAATTGACGCGCACCGCACAGGCTGTACAAGCGCCGTTGCGGCAGGAAAAGGGCAATTCTACTCCTTGGTTTTCCGCGCTTTGGAGGATGTAGCGGTCTTCGGGTACTCGCACGGTGTGGCGATCGCCTGTCTGTCTGTTATGAATTTTAATTGTGTAAGAGTTAGTCATGGAATTTTAGATTTTAGATTTTAGATTGGGGTTGGCGGGGCAAGATCCTTGAAATGAATGGGTTTGCGACCCAGGGATGAGAACCAAAGCCTGCCCGTTTCACACCCTACCCATAGTGACATCCTCCCACACCAAATCAAAGATTATGGTATGGGCTTCCCAACATCACTGTTGGAAGATTTCCTAGTTCTTCCCTTGCGGGTTTTCGCCTCTGACGCCGACTGACTTTCATCAATCCCCGGCAGACCGACTGCATAGGCATTTTCTATTCCGCAAAGTCCTTGCGTACTAATGAGTTCTAAACCACGCAACCTAATAACTTCAGATGCTGCGTGATCTCTATCGGTTTGATATCCGCACTCACCACATTTATGAACTCGTTCGGAAAGCTCTTTTTTACCCGTATGTGTGTTGCACTTAGGGCAAGTTTGAGACGTTCCATCTGGATTGACGCGACAAAAATAGATTTGATGCTTCTTGGCGACCCACTCCAACAGATTGAGAAATTGACCAAAAGCAGCATCCAAGGTATGTTTTCTCAACATCCCCCGGGACATCGCTTTCAAGTTCAAGTCCTCAACAAAGACCATCCCAATACCTTCCTTGGTACATAAATGGTTAGCCAGTTTGAATTGCCAATCCTTCCGAACTCTAGCGATGTGGTTGTGGAATCTGGCAACCTTGATTCGAGCTTTCTCACGGTTCTTAGAACCCTTTTTCGTTCTGGCATACTTACGTTGCAGCAATTCCAGCTTGCGGTACAAAGATGTCAAGAATCGGGGTCTAGCAATAAACTCTTTATCCGAGGTTGTCAAAAACTTGGCCAGTCCCAAATCGATACCCAGCGCATCTCCATGCGGTTGAGCGTCAGGTATCGACATATCAGACTCAATTGTCACTACAACGAACCACCTATCAGCTTTCCTCAAAACCCGTGCTTGCTTAACCACAAACCCCTCTGGGATAGGTCGATGCAAGTTGATAGGCATCTTCCCAACTTTGGGCAAGCTTATCTGCCATCCCGTAATAGGATTGGTTTTGAATTGAGGAAACAGCATGGACTTGATTTGTCCAAATTTCTTGAAGCGAGGAAAGCCAAACCCCCGCGACTGAAAATAATTCCAAGCATCATGCAATCTACGAATAGTAGTTTGCAGAACTTGAGAAGGGGCTTCGCCCAACAACGAGAACGTTTTCTTCGCTTTGGGAAGTTCGTTCTGTTGAACGTAATAGGTAGGGAATGGCTTGTCGGCTGGAACGATGTATTCTCTCTCCAGCGAACAATAATCTAAACTACATTTACGCGAATTGACCCAATCTTTGATTTCTCGCAAGGCGTAGTTATAAACCTTGCGAGAAATTTCCAACCAATGAAGCATCGTTTCTTCTTGGCTGGCGTCGGGATAAATTCGGTAGCAGTAGTTCATGATCAGAGTCATGCAATCAAGTCTAACACAGAATTGCAAATCTATAAATCTATACCTGCTACCGATTTTACGCCTGATTGACCGGATAAAATCGGTGTGGGGGTGTCCATGTATCCCAACACCACATCAAAGATTATGGTGTGGGACTTATTGCTCCCCCAGACCCCCTTGAATAGTTAAACAGCAAATTTATGCCGTTACCCCTTCCCAAATCAGATTTGTTCTGCTAAGATAGTTGAGCTGTGGCTAAATGAATGAATTTAGCCCTGGAGAGGTGGCCGAGCGGTTGAAGGCGCACGCCTGGAAAGTGTGTTTAGGGCAACTTAACGAGGGTTCGAATCCCTCCCTCTCCGTTAAACAAGCTGTTCAGGCAAAAAAAACAGCTTGCAACAAAAATCTCTGATATGAGATAAATACTTTGATTATTAGCGAGATCCCTTGAATTCTTTTAGAAAAATCAAGGGATCTCGCTTTTCTAGGGTCAGATGCCTCTGGCATGGGCATCGGGCATCGGGCATGGGTAATAGTTAGTGGTTACTGGTTAGTAGTTTTTCTAATCACAAATAACCAATCCCCTATTCCCAATGCCCAATTTCCAAATTAAATGAACAAGCTAGGTGAGATTTTAAAATAATCGCCTAGTGCCTTAGCTTGTGCCTTGCTAATCGCTCTTTTCCCATTGACAACCTCAGACACCACACCGCTCGATCCAATGATACCTACCAAGTCCGCTTGACGGGTGCCGCTGGATTCCATGATGTGTTGCAAAATCTCATGAGGCTCCGATTCGATCGGATAATTTTCTGTCTCATAAACTTCAATGAGCGTTACTAACAACTTGTATAAAACTCTCTCCTCTGGAGTGAGGTTTTTAGCGAAGGTTAGCCGTTCTGCCACTGCCAGGAAGCGATTGTATTCCTCTTCGGTTTCGATCGCCTTGGGAGCAATTTCTGCAAGCAAGTTGCTATAAGTTGCTCGATCAAAAGTAAGTATCATTTTTCCATTTGTCTTTGTCGTATTCAGCATGGGTTAGGAAATATTTGTAGAAAATAGTTTGAGCCTCGTAGCTGATGCCGACAATCAGGCGATACTTGTTGCCTTTGATATTAAAGACGGTGAAGTTTCCTACTGCTTCGGCATCCCGGAACTCCTTGCGAACCTCCTCCAAATTCTGCCATTTTGCATTCTTGAATTTTTTATGCAAGGTATCAATTTCAGTTTTGACATCGGGATACTGGGCCGCATCATTACGGAGGTTGGAGATCGAGATTAGGTGCATGGGTTTTTGGTTGGTGTCTTTTTTTGTTTGGCATCGATTGCTTTGATCCTTGACTACTATGCTTATCCTCTCATTTTGAGAGGAAATTGTCAAGCCCGATCGAGTAAAAATTCTTTAACCCACTCCAAGTGGGTTTTGTCTGTCTAGGCGCGGTTGGAAACCGCAGGCTTTGTCTTTAATCCCACTCTTCCTCCCCCGACTTGATCCTCATCGTGTAAAAAAGCTTCTAGCAGCGTGGTTCGGGCGAGATCCTCGCAAATCAGAGTCAGCGTTTTAGCAGAGGCTCTACGCACGACAGGGTTGGGGTGATGTGCTAGAGCTTCCAGCAAAAAAAAGTTGCAGGTTTGCCAATTGAGCCGAGAGTTTCTGCTAAACTCAGCCTCACCATTCCCTGCGAATCTCCCATACATTCGACCATCTTTTTGAGCAGTTCGCTGTCGTTGGGATTCAAATTTTCGACGGCCATTTGCTCCCTCACCGTTTGCAGCAAAGCGTCGCTTTCTGCTGGCTCAATTGCTGTTTGAATATCAGTCAGGGAATTTTAGATTTTAAATTTTAGATTTTAGATTGAGGTAATTTATATCGAACTTAGCCTCAGCGAGATTTGCCCCTCTGAACGAAGTACCCTCAGCATTTCCAATCTCTCGAACAATAGCCGATAAAGACACAAACGCAAACCAAAGATACAGCAGCGACAGCAAACCGAAACACATACCCCAAAACAGTTTATGAGTGCTCAGAAAAGCGCTCGCCGTTGCACTGAACAAAAAAGCCGCCGCGTAAGTCGCCACACTTCCAGCCGATGCGATCGCCACCTGTGCAAATTGGCTACGAATCCGGGAATTCAGCAAAAACATTAACACCCCACCGATCGACATTCCAGCAAGAGCAGCCTGGGAATTATTATTAGTTGCAGTGCCAGCATAGAAAAATCCCAACAAAGCTCCTGATAGAATAGCAGAAATTGTTCGTGCCAATCTACCCGCTGAGGTTTGTGGCTGTTTGCTGGCGATCGCCGAAGCGAAACCAGCAGCGCTCAAAACCCCGTACAGCAACAGAACAAAAGGCCAACTGCCAGAGCCCGGTACTTGTCCTTGAGTTCCCAAAATCAGTCGAGTCAGAACATCGCCCACAACCAAACAAATCGCGATCGCCCCTGCAGTCAAAACAGCTATCTGTCGCCGAGAAAGCCCGATTTTCGCACCGAGAAAATTCGCACCCGCTAACTGAGCATTTCTAAAATTGCAGCCTCGAACATCCGCACCGCTGAAATCAGCACCGTTAAGAACTTGTCCTTGGAACGATCGATTTCGTAAAATTTGATTGCTAAAATTATTGGAATCCGAATACTTCATATTAGTATAGGATGCTGGAAAATATATAAATCTGTCAGTGTTTCCGTCCCCAATCTCCAATCTAAAATGGTATGACTTATCGGCCCACGATCAAACAAATTTGGCATATTCTCGGTGTGGGAATATTGCTCGCACCAATACTACTCTACAATATTCCCTACTTTTTGCGTCCCCAACAAACAAACGAAGCCCGATCGCTCTTTCAGGGAATAGCCTACCGCAGGGAATTTCGGACTAATCCGCGTCCCACCCTAATTCACATTGTTAGCATCGACCTAAAAGCGCCGGGAATAGGAATTTTTGTCACTCCCGGAAACCCAACACCCGATTTAACAGAAACCAATGCCCGCACGGCTACTGAATTCCTGAAAGAATTTAAATTGCAATTAGCAGTCAACGGCAATTTTTTTTATCCCTGCATCGAGGAAGCACCTTGGGATTACTATCCCCGCAGTGGCGATCGAGTAAATAATGTCGGACACGCCATTGCCAAAAGTCAAGCTTATTCTCAACCAAATCCAGACTTTCCCGCCCTTTGTTTTGATGCCAAAAACCGCGCTCAAATAATCGAAAATGGCACTTGCCCTGCGGGAACAGCCTATGCAGTTGCCGGAGATACTTTGCTGGTTAAAAATGGCAAACCCGTAGCACAAAGCCAGAAAGAACGCACACAGGATAAACCCTATCCCCGTGCCGTCGTGGCGATCGACAAAACAGGCGACAAGTTGTGGTTAATTCTGGTAGACGGCAAGCAGAGGCTTTACAGTGAAGGGCTGAAATTGAGCGAAATAACTGATATTTCGATGCAGTTGGGAGCCGAGACAGTGCTAAATTTAGATGGCGGCGGATCGGTAACTTTTGCAGTAGCATCGCCGTCAGGAGCGAAACTGTTGAATGCTCCGATTCAGAATAAAATCCCCATGCAGCAACGTCCAATTCCTAATCATTTAGGATTTTATGCGCGGGATAATTAGGGTTTTAAATTGCGCTTTTTTCTCTGAAGATTGGGATCAAAAATGATTGATTTTATTCTGCACTGCGCCCAAGCCGCTGGTTGTATAAAATTGGCTGTTAAAACATATTTAAAAAAATAAATGATGGCTCCGCATACTCAAATAAATAGGGTACTGATTGCCTTAATTACTAATACAAAAGCTCGCTTAAATACCCACAAAAATTCTGATTCAGCAGTGAAGTTTTTTTAAATCTGCCCCAAATCCGGGAATAATTGCTAAAATTGTAAAGAAACGTAATAAAAATTTATAATTGGCTTATGAAAATTAACGAAATCCAAGCAGCGCTGCAAAGTTCGGATTCTCAAGAGAGGCTGCGGGGGGTAACGGCTCTGAGAAAGTGCGATTCTGCGGTGGCGCTGCCGATGTTGCTGAGCAAAGTGGACGATCGCGAGTTTATGGTGCGATCGTTCGTGGCGATGGGATTGCGGCAGATTCAAACTGCGGAAGCTTTTGCGGCGCTGTTAAAAATGATGCAGTTCGATCGCGATCCGAACGTGCGCGCCGAAGCCGCTAACTCTTTGTCAAGGTTCGGAACCGAGGCAATTTCTCATTTAGTGGAAGCTTTTCGCCGCGATGACAATTGGCTCGTCCGCCGCAGCATTATGGCTCCGCTGTACGAAATGCAGTGTCCTGATGCAGTATTTGAAATTTGTGCGATCGGTCTTGGCGGCGAAGATGTACCAGTTCAGGAAGCAGCAATTGACGGATTTGGTGTGCTGGCAAATACCCAGAAGCAAGAAGAGGCATTGCAGCAATTATTACCTCTAGTAAGTTCAGATTACTGGGGCATTCGGCTGCGAGTTGCTCGCGCGCTGAGCAAATTTGACAATCCTCAAGCTCGCGCTGCTGTGAGCTATTTGGCCAAAGATCGAGATCATCGGGTTGCAGGTGCGACTTTGGAAGCTTCCCTTTAAAACCAGGGCTTACAAGCTCAACTGTGCTATCGGCCGTATCGTGGCGAAAAAAACCGGGCGAGGGAATGTTTAAGCGGTTTTACGGCGAGGAATGGATCGAAGAGTATATTCACGGATTTTTGTTAAATTGGGAACAGAAGCTGGCACAATTGGTAAGTAACAAGAATTAATTTTAATAGAAGCTTCAGCCACTACACTTATTAGTGTAGGTTGGCATGAGGAAAATGCCAATGGTCAAAAAAAATCGCAATGTAGTTAGTTCCAATTCAGAAAGTAAAGTCAAAGTCGGACTTTCGCTGACTTCTTCTAGTGCCGATCGATTAAACGTGATCGCTCGCAAGCTCGGAATATCAAGGTCGGAACTCCTAGAACGCTTGGCACAAGGCGCTCTGGATATTTCTAAGGACAAGACGGAAGTTACTGTCACTTGGAAAAAAGGTGAAGAAACGGAGGTAGAGGCAGCCCACTTGCAAGGGGAAACAGCCGAAGAAAGCGAGTTTAATGACGCTGTAACGGCAGAAACTCTATCGGACTCGGTGAGTGTAAAGGCTAATCCGCTGCAAGAAAGTTACGAAAGTTTACAGCAGCAGTTGAGTGAACGCGAAAGTTCGATCGCTTCTTTGCAGCAGCAATTAGCTACCGAAAAGCAAAATCTCGAAAGCCAATTAGCCGAAACAGTAGCGAAGTCGAGTTACGAAAGTTTACAGCAGCAGTTGAGTGAACGCGAAAGTTCGATCGCTTCTTTGCAGCAGCAATTCGCTACTGA
>NZ_JAUBTV010000015.1:88199-111069 GCF_036705145.1 Microcoleus sp. B5-D4
ACAGTAGCGAAGTCAAGTTACGAAAGTTTACAGCAGCAGTTGAGTGAACGCGAAAGTTCGATCGCTTCTTTGCAGCAGCAATTCGCTACTGAAAAGCAAAATCTCGAAAGCCAATTAGCCGAAACAGTAGCGAAGTCAAGTTACGAAAGTTTACAGCAGCAGTTGAGTGAACGCGAAAGTTCGATCGCTTCTTTGCAGCAACAGCTAGCCGAAAGAGAACACCGCGAACACGAGTTTCAGCAGCAATTAGCTGAAAAATCGAGTTCTTTGGAATCTTTGCAGCAGCAATTCGCCGAAAAAGAACACCGGGAACACGAGTTTCAGCAGCAGCTAGCAGAAAAATCGAGTTCTTTGGAATCTTTGCAGCAACAAGTCGCCGAAAGAGAACACCGCGAACACGAGTTTCAGCAGCAATTAGCTGAAAAATCCAGTGCTCTGGAATCTTTGCAGCAACAAGTCGCCGCAAGAGAACACCGCGAACACGAGTTTCAGCAGCAATTAGCCGAAAAATCCAGCGCTCTGGAATCTTTGCAGCAGCAATTCGCCGAAAAAGAACACCGGGAACACGAGTTTCAGCAGCAGCTAGCAGAAAAATCGAGTTCTTTGGAATCTTTGCAGCAGCAGTTAGCAGAAAGAGAACACCGCGAACACGAGTTTCAGCAGCAATTAGCCGAAAAATCCAGCGCTCTGGAATCTTTGCAGCAGCAATTCGCCGAAAAAGAACACCGGGAACACGAGTTTCAGCAGCAGCTAGCAGAAAAATCGAGTTCTTTGGAATCTTTGCAGCAGCAGTTAGCAGAAAGAGAAAGTTCGATCGCATCTTTGGAACAGCAATTAGCTACCGAAAAGCAAAATTTGGCACAGCAATTGCAGCAAACCGTGTCCAAGTCGAGTTACGACTCTTTGCAGCACGAGTTAGCAGAAAAGTCAAGTGTGATCGGCGATTTCCAAGTTCAACTAACCAAGTTGCAATCTCTAGAAAATCAATTGAGCCAGAGTGCGGCGATACAGCGAAATTACGACGCTTTGCAGCAACAGTCTCAAGAACAGCTAAGAACCATCAAAACTTTACGGGAACAGCTAGCTCAAATGCAGGCTGTGGCTGGGATTGGCGAAGCTTATCTCAACAAGTGGCGCCGTCCCTGATTCTCTCATCAACACGGCCCAGTCTAACGCTCCGGGTGCCCCCGGAGCACCTTACCCCTAAAACGTCCTCTAAACTCGGCCTCCTTCCTCTTGTAGCGATAGATTTCAACCTGTCGCTACAAGAGCTTTTTATTGCAAAATATGAGCATACTATTAAGAAATATTACAATAAATAAATTTATGACAGGCGATCGCACCCCTTTAGGCAAATCCAATCCAGCAGACACTAAGGGCCGCGTCACGGTAATTGGAGGTGGCATCGGCGGGCTGACAGCAGCAGCCCTGCTAGCCCGCAGAGGATACAAAGTGCTAGTCTTAGACCAGGCGATCGTCCCCGGAGGATGCGCTTCCACCTTCAAACGCAAAGGCTTTACCTTCGATGTCGGCGCCACGCAGGTTGCAGGATTGGAACCCGGAGGCATTCACCACCGAATTTTCTCAGAATTAGACATAGAACTTCCTGCCGCGACACCCTGCGATCCCGCTTGTGCGGTGTTTTTGCCGGGAGAAACCGCACCGATTAGCGTGTGGCGAGATCCGCAAAAGTGGCAGGAAGAAAGGCAGCGACAGTTTCCCGGAAGCGAACCTTTTTGGCAATTATTGTCTGCATTGTTCCAAGCTAGCTGGAAATTTCAAGGGCGCGATCCAGTTTTACCGCCCAGAAACTTCTGGGATTTCTGGCAATTAATTCAAGCAGTTCGTCCCGATACTCTAATTACTTTGCCTTTCACTTTTATGACAGTGGGAGATGCTTTGCGGCTTTGTGGGTTGGGCGACAATTTGCGCTTGAAAACTTTTCTGGATTTGCAGTTAAAATTGTATTCTCAAGTTGATACCGAAGAAACGGCGCTGCTTTACGCGGCGACGGCTTTAGGAGTTTCGCAAGCGCCGCAGGGATTGTATCATCTACAAGGAAGTATGCAGGTATTGAGCGATCGACTGGTAGAGGCGATCGAACTCTACGGCGGCAAAGTCCTGTTGCGGCATACAGTTGAAAGTATTGTCACCGCCAACGGCAAAGCCATCGGTACAGTGATTCGCAATCAAAAAACAGGCGAAGTTTGGACAGAAACAGCCGATCGCATTGTTGCCAACGTGACCGCGCAAAATCTAGTAAAATTGTTGTCAAGCGAGCCAAGTCTCGGCAATTTAATAGATAATTTATCGGTTAAATCAGAGACTTCAGAGACAAACAACCAACTGCCAAATCAAATGGCAGGCTACAAATATCGAGTCGATAAATTGCCGCCCGCATCCGGTGCTTTTGTGATATATTTGGGAGTCCATGAAAGCGCAATTCCCGAAAATTGTCCGCCCCACCTTCAGTTTCTCTACGATTACGACGGCGAGATTGGGGAGAATAATTCATTATTTGTTTCAGTCAGTCATCCGGGTGATGGGCGAGCACCGGAGGGAATGGCGACAATTATCGCTTCGTCATTTACTGATACTCGAATGTGGTGGAATTCGGTTGATTATGAAGGATTAAAGCAAAAATATACCGCAGGGGCGATCGCCCGTTTGAGCGAATATTTCAATTTGACGCCAGAGTCGATCGTACACCAAGAAGCCGCCACCCCCCGCACCTTTGCCCGCTACACAGCGAGAGATAGAGGCGTTGTGGGTGGCATTGGGCAGCGAATACCAACCTTCGGCCCCTTCGGATTTGCCAACCGCACACCAATTAAAAACCTCTGGTTAGTCGGCGACTCCACCCATCCCGGAGAAGGAACTGCCGGTGTTTCCTATTCTGCTTTAACAGTCGTGCGACAAATGGAAGCCGCCTCTAAAATCTAAGAGGAAACGGCAATGCAGTTTCCCTAGCGCAAAAAATAATTAATCGCGCGAGAGATGTAACTATCGCGCGATTAATTTTAGGGAATAGTTAACAGTTAACAGTTAACAGTTAAGTGTTAACACTCAACAGCCAACCGTCAACAGTCAACAGTCAACAGTCAACCGTCAACCATCATTCCGGTGTCAACGGAATTGATATCAACTACATTCTCTGACTACTTGATAGCAATCTTTGCGCCCACAGCTTCAAGCTGTTTCTTCATTTCTTCAGCAGCTTCCTTAGCAATAGCTTCCTTAACTGCCTTCGGTGCAGCTTCTACCAAGTCTTTCGCTTCCTTCAGACCCAGACCGGTAATAGCGCGGACTTCTTTCAGAATTGCGATTTTCTTGTCAGCAGGAACTTCTTCAAGAATCACGCTGAACTCAGTTTGTACTTCTTCGGGTTCAGCAGCGGCAGCAGCAGGGCCGCCCATCATCATCATGCCGCCTACAGGAGCAGCAGCGCTGACGCCGAAAGCTTCTTCAATTTGCTTGACCAATTCAGATGCTTCGAGCAAAGTCAAAGACTTAAGTTTGTCCAAGATTTCATCAGTTGCAGTAGACATTTTTTGAACTCCTAGTTCGATTGTGGATTGTGGATTGTGGATTGGGGATTGCTCATTAATTATGAGTTTCTTGTCTCCAGTCATGAGTTTGTTTCTCAAAACTAACGACTGTTGACTCGTGACTAATTACTAATGACTTACGCAGATGTGCCTTCAGCTTCTGCTGGTGCTTCTGCTTGAGCTTCTGCTGGTGCTTCTGCTTGAGCTTCTGCTGGTGCTTCTGCTTGAGCTTCTGCTGGTGCTTCTGCTTCTACTGCTGCGGAATCGCCGTCTTTTTCAGCATAAGCTTTAAGACCGCGAGCGATCGAAGTAGGAACTTGATTGATACCCACAGCCAACTTGGTTGCGACACCGTTGATAGCGCCAGCAATTTGAGCCATGAGTTGTTCTTTCGACGGCAGATCAGCTAATGCTTTAACATCAGCTTCTTTCAGTACCCGTCCTTCCATCACGCCGCCGCGAAGTTCAGTCTTCTTAGAGACTTTTTGGAATTCTTGGTAAGCTTTAATCGCGCCGCCAATATCTTCTTGGACGAACAGGAACGCCGACGTACCGGTCAGCAATTCTTGTATCGGCTGCCAGGTTTCGTTGCCTTCAACAGCAATTCGCATTAGCGTGTTTTTTGCCACTTGGCAACTGCTGCCTTTCGGACGCAAACGCCGACGCAAATCTGTGATTTCAGCAACAGTTAAGCCCGTGTAGTCAATCACGATCGCCAGTTGAGATTCGCTCAAGGTTTGCTTGAGGTCTGCAATAATCTCATTTTTTACTGCTAAAGTTTTGCCCATACTTATTTCACCTCCTTTTAGGATCGAAAACTGCCCACCAAAAACCCCGACCTTAGAGCCGGGGCAGAGAATTAAAAATTAACAAGTCAGAATTAAAAATAGAAAATTTCTAATCTTTGAGTCTTGAGTTTTTATTTCTTCAGCCTCGGCAGGAAATTAAGCGGTCGGCACCTGCGGTCTTCAGCTTATTGATTTTTGATTAGGCTATCATCAGAAGGCAGAGATTAGCAAGGGTCTGGCGTAAGTCTTGTGAGAGATTTACACAGACAGCCGAAGCTGTCTTTTACCTTCTGCCTTCTGCTTAATTCTTTCTACGCAGCATCAAGTTTGGTATCGCGCAGAGCACTGATATCGACTTCGATCGACGGGCCCATTGTTGCGGATACGTACAAACTGCGCCAGTAGCGACCTTTAGCACCAGAAGGACGGTTGCGGTCAACTGTTTCTTGCAAAGCATGAAGGTTGACGAGCAAATCTTCCGCTGAGAAAGCTGCCTTGCCAAACATAACATGAACGATGCCAGTTCGATCGGCACGGAATTCTAGTTTACCACCTTTAAACTCGTTGATCGCCTGAGCAATGTCAGTCGTCACCGTGCCACCTTTCGGAGAAGGCATCAAACCACGCGGGCCCAACAACCGACCCAATTTTGCCACCAACGGCATCACGTCTGGGGTAGCAATCAGGCAATCGAAGTCCATCATGCCCTTCTGAATTTCATCGATCAACTCTTCAGAACCAGCAATATCCGCGCCGGCATTCAGAGCTTCTTTAACTTTTTCGCCCTTAGCAATCACCGCAATTCTGACTACTTGACCAGTTCCTTTTGGCAGCGATACAGTTGTCCGCAACTGTTGGTCAGTATATTTCGGGTCAATTCCCAAACGGATGTGAGCTTCAGCAGCTTCGCCAAACTTAGCGGTTGCTGTTTCTTTCAAAAGTTGCAGAGCTTCCAGCGGTAGATAAGGTCTGTCTTCAACTTTCTTTTGAAGTTCTTGCAGTCTTCGCGATACTTTCTTTGCCATTGTTATCTCCTGGGGTCAGTCGATTTTAGATTTTAGATTTTAGATTTTAGATTGCACATATCGGACAATCTTAAAATCTACCCGTTTTCGGTTACTAGCGAAGCTTTGCTTCTCCCCCTGAACCGACTTAGGATTTGCGATTTGAGCTTGAAGATTTTAGCTTCAAAATCCTGAATTACTGACAACTGCCAACTGTCAACTGACAACTGACAACTGACTTCAATCCGCGATCGCCACGCCCATATTTTTAGCCGTTCCTGCCACAATTTTCATAGCAGCCTCAACATCATTAGCATTGAGGTCAGGCATTTTGGTTTCAGCGATTTCTCGCAGTTGAGCCTGTGTAATCGAGCCTACTTGCTTGCGATTAGGTTCTCCCGAACCCTTAGCAATGCCAGCGGCTTTTTGAATCAAAACCGAGGCCGGCGGAGTTTTGAGAATAAACGTAAAACTGCGGTCTTCAAAAACCGAAATTTCTACCGGAACCACCAGACCTGCTTGGTCTGCGGTTCTAGCATTGTACTCCTTGCAAAACATCATAATATTGACGCCGTGCTGACCCAATGCTGGGCCGATCGGAGGAGCTGGGTTGGCTTTTCCCGCCGTAATCGCCAACTTAATTACTGCAACAACTTTCTTTGCCATTAGTTAGTTCTGTTTCTGAACCTGATTGAACTCCAATTCTACAGGCGTATCGCGCCCAAAAATCGAGAGTAAAACTTTGAGCTTGTTTCGTTCCGGGCTAACTTCAATCACATCACCTTCAAAATCCTTAAACGGCCCGGAAAGTACCACAACGTGGTCTCCAGCAGACATCGATACTTTGACAACTGGTTCTGATTCCTGAGCGTTTCTGAAGATCCGTTCTACTTCCGAATGACTCAGAGGTAGCGGTTTGACGTGACCCCTGCCGCGCCCGTAGCGGCGTTTCTGCTCTGCCCCGACAAAATTAATTACATTCGGGGTATTCTTGATCACCTGCCACGTATCCTCGTCCATAAACATACGGATGAGTACGTAGCCGGGAAAGATTTTTTCATCTGACTGCCGCCTGGAACCGTCTTTGCCGACTTTGATTGCCGGAGTTTGCGGAATTTCTACTTGAACGATGCGATCGGCAACATCCAAAGTTTGAATCCGCTGCTGCAAGTTTGCCTTCACGCGCTTTTCGCAGCCAGAGGCAACTTGAACAGCATACCAGCGAGCATCAATCTCCGGCACATCTGGCGATGCTGCCTGTCCCGTCGCTTCTGTGGAATACTCAGATTCTTCTGATGCAAAAGTCATGGCCCAAACACCTTTCCCGCGCCCCAGTTAAAGAAGTTATCCACCAAATAGATCAGGCTTGCTGAGAGGATGACCATCAAAAGCACGGCCAAAGACTCGCTGATTAGCTGCTGCCTGCTGGGCCAAACCACTTTGTCGAGTTCTTCTCTAGTTTCCTTAAAAAAACCCGTAGGATTAAACCCAGGCGCCGTTATTTCTTGAGTTTCTTGAGCTTCGTCTTTTTTCGCCACGATTCAATCCCCCTTGCGATTTTAGATTTTAGATTTTAGATTTTAGATGGTGTGAGTGGCCCGCGGCTCTCAGATTTTGTGACACTAACCACTTACGCCCAAGTCCCAAATCTCAAATCTAAAGCCACGACTTTTTTACAAGCCCAACCAATCAACGGCGTAAATGCCGATCGCCGAAACCGATGATCGAGAAGCCACACCGAGCATTTGTTGATGGCATTTTTTGCGAACCGCCCACAAAAATTAATTCTACCCGAAAGTTTGCGGTTTTGACTGTTGCCAGCCAATAATCCGGGCGCTTTCGGGCAGAATTTAAAGTTTGGTGATTCAGCGCGCCCTGGAGGACTTGAACCCCCGACATCAGGTTTTGGAGACCTGCGTTCTACCAACTGAACTAAGAGCGCACAGGTGAGGTTGCTGAAATTCGCTTAACCTCTAGATTTCTATTTTAACACAGTGCGCTCGTAAATGGGAAACTTTTTTTGAATTTTTTAAAATTTCCCATGAACCATGAACCAAGGGAAAGCTGGGTGCATTCCTACAGGGAGCGATCGAACCGCTGTTTGACGCGAGTAGCTTTGCCCACCCGATCGCGCAGGTAGTAAAGTTTTGCTCTGCGGACTTTCCCGCGGCGCATCACTTGGATCGTGGCGATGCGGGGCGAGTGAATCAAAAACACCCGTTCCACTCCGACGCCCTGAAACACTCGGCGGACGGTGATTGTTTCATTAATCCCGCCGTTGCGCATGGCAATCACAGTCCCTTCGTAGGGCTGAACCCGTTCTTTGTTACCCTCTTTAATTTTCACGCCGACTCGCACTGTGTCGCCCACGTAAATTTCGGGGAGTTGTTTATTAAGTTCTTGCTTGACTCTATTTATTTCTTCCGTTTCTATAGAACGGATTATTTCTGCGCCTTTCATGGGATTTACCAAAACTCACAATCCCTTATCATATATCGAAATGCCCGTTTTATGTCAAAAAATTTCTATGTTAGATACCTCTGGGGTCGTATTTCTGCAACTGGGGGCAATGGCTGCACTGGCCTTGTACGTCGCCGCCAACTTGGGGGCAAACGATGTCGCTAACTCGATGGGGACATCCGTAGGCTCGAAGGCGCTAACGCTGCGGCAGGCAATAATTGTTGCAGGCATACTGGAATTTTCCGGCGCAGTGCTGTTCGGCCAAGGAGTTTCCGAAACTCTGGCAACAGGAGTTGTGAATGCAGATGTGTTCTCTACTCAGCCGCAAGTATTTTTAATCGGGATGGTGTCAGTGCTGATAGCTAGCGGGATCTGGCTGCAAATCGCTACCAGTCGAGGTTTGCCGGTTTCTTCATCTCATGCAGTGGTGGGCGCGATCGCGGGTTTTAGCTGTGTGGCAGCCGGAATTAATGCAGTTGATTGGCGAACCATCGGCACGATCTCCCTAACTTGGGTGGCGACACCGATCGCCAGCGGTGCTTTAGCAGCGCTATTTTACAGTGGGGTGAAGTATTGGATTCTCGATCGGCCAGATCCTCTATTTCAACTGCGCGAGTGGATACCTTGGCTGAGTGCAACAATGCTGAGCGTATTTGGGATAATTGTACTGCCGTCTGTTGTGAATGTCGCTTTGGTGCAGACAGGGGCGATCGCCGCCGCGCACGATCGATTTGGCTGGAATCTGCCAATTCACGATATTGTCATTGGCATTGGGAGTATTGGGGCGATCGTCCTGACACTCAATAGCTGGAAAAAATTAGAATCAGTTGAGAAGGAAGAAGGTTCGGCAGCGGATTTTGTAACAGATGTAACGGATGTAACGGATGCAAGGAATAAGAAAGAGGGAATATTTTCCCAATCTCCCACTCTCCCCCTCTCCCCCTCTCCCCCTCCCCGCCACTCTCCCATCGAGCAACAAATGGCGAGATTTCAAGTCTTGAGCGCCTGTTTTGTAGCCTTTTCCCACGGTTCCAACGACGTAGGAAATGCAGTTGCTCCCCTAGCTGCGATCGCCTACATCCGGCGCACAGGTTCCTTTCCCTCAGAAGATTTCAGCGTTCCCCTGTGGATTTTAGTCCTCGGAGGCGCAGGAATAGTCATCGGTTTAGCCATCTGGGGCAAAAATGTAATTGCCACAGTCGGCGAAAAAATCATCGAACTCCAACCAAGCGGCGGATTTTGCGCGGAATTAGCCACAGCCACCACAGTCTTGCTAGCATCCCGCTTCGGTTTGCCAGTTTCCACATCCCACGCTTTAGTCGGTGCAGTCGTCGGAGTCGGGCTGATCAAAGCTTGGAAAACAGTACGCTTGCAAACTTTGCTGTCAATTGGTTCGGCTTGGCTGGTGACAATTCCGATCGCAGCAGGTTTGGCTGCTATCATCTTCAGCATCGCGCAATCCATTGGGCAATTTTAGATGTTAGATTGAGGCATTTCAGAACAGTCATCACTCAACAATCACGGATGGATGCTGCAACCCGACTCGATCTAATTCATCTGCGTTAATCTGTGTTTATCTGCCCTCATCTGCGGTTTTAAAAAGAGAATGTAAACCGCAGATGACAATGGATGGACGCTGATTCACGCAGATGAAGATAAGATTCAGGACTAATAGCACTTTCGCACATCAAACCCGGTTGCGGCACACCAGCACGCGGGCCGCTCAATCACTTAATTCCTTCTCCAAGCAATGCTTTAGCTGTTGAGCCAGCACCTCGACGCAGGGTTTTCTCAGCATAGTCAGGTGATTCCCAGGAACTCTAATCACCTCTACTTTTTGGGTCGTTAATTCACTCCAGCCAAGAGTCCGATCTTGATTACTCATGCTTAGCTGTTCCCTCGATCTAAACAGAGTAATTCGCTGCGGATAAATTTTCGGTACATAGCTGAGAGTTGCTTGACTGTTAGCCTGAAATACAGTAAACATCGAAGGAATTGCCAGCTCGCGCCAGTTGTGTTTTTTTGACTCTTGAGATAGGATGCTAACCATAACGGCCTGTTTCCAATTCCAGCGATGCAAAAAATTAGCTGCCAAATTAAGCATCTTATTTAATTTCGGGAATTTGGCAGCAATACCGCCACTTTGAACATTTTCTGCCGCAGCCACCAAGCGAAAATAATCTACTACAAAAGGCCAGATAGAGCGCGAAACAGTAGTCATAATAAACTTGCAACCGTCCCAAAAAGAAGGTTTGTTAGCAGAAACCGGCGCTAAAGTATCCAGCACAGCAAGTAAAGCCACTTCATCCCCCGCTGCGAGCAACTGTTGAGCCATCTCAAAAGCAACCAAACCTCCAAAAGACCAGCCTCCTAAAAAATAAGGCCCTTTTGGTTGAACGGTACGCAAGGCTGCGATGTAGTCAGCCGCCATGTCTTCAATGCTAGTTAACGGAGAACTTTCGCCGTCAATACCCTTTGGTTGCAGCCCGTAAAAAGGTTGATTTTCTCCTAGCCCAAAGGCTAACTCGCAATAAGGAAATACGACGCCAAAGATGGGATGGACGCAGAAGAACGGGGGATTTTTACCGCGAGGCTTAATTGCAACTAAAGGCGACCATTCCAGAGAATTTGTTTCTGAAGATAGCGAATCTGCTAAACCTTCAATTGTCGGATTTAAAAAAAGAGCAGACAGCGGCAATTCGCGCTGAAATTTCTGGTTAATCTCATTGATGAGGCGGATTGCCAGCAGGGAATCTCCACCCAAATCGAAGAAGTTATCGCGAATGCCAACGCACTCTGCGTTGAGGGTTGTGGCCCAAATTTGGGCGAGGGTTGACTCGGTTGGTGTGCGAGGTGCAATGCAGCTTTTATCTATGGAATTGCTAGTTAGATTCCCCGGTGCAGGTAGGCGCAGGCGGTCAATTTTGCCATTTGGAGTTAGGGGCAGAAAATCCATTGCCACAAAAGCACTGGGAATCATGTAATTGGGCAGTTGTTGTTTAAGGAAATTGCGTAGTTCCCCGGGATTAAGCGTCTGATTGTGATTGGGGACGACATAAGCAACTAGGCGTTTGTTGCCGGACAAATCATCCCCAGCAACCGCCGCTGTTTCTTTGACTGCAGGATGCTGAACCAGCAGCGCTTCAATTTCTCCCAATTCTATTCGATAACCGCGAATTTTTACCTGTTCGTCAGTGCGGCCTAAAAACTCAATATTGCCGTCGGGAAAATAGCGAGCTAAGTCACCAGTTTTATAAATTCGTTCTTTTGCTTTCTGGCTAAAGGGATTAGCAATAAATCTCTGGGCGGTTAATTCGGGGCGGTTCAGGTAGCCTCGCCCCAATCCGCTGCCGCCGATGTACAATTCACCGGGAATTCCAACGGGTACAGGCTGTAAATTTTTATCTAAAATATAGAGTTGAGTGTTGGCTATTGGGCGGCCGATGGGCGGTTTTTTGCGTGAAGCGAAGCTATCCCGCAGGGAATCGCCAATTTCGGCCAAACTTGACCAGACTGTCGCTTCTGTAGGGCCGTAAGCGTTAAAAAATCTGCGCCGGGAAGCCCAGCGTTTAACAATATCCGGGGAACAAGATTCGCCAGCACAGATGATTGTTTGCAGTGCGGGAAGTTCGGCGTTTGGAAGGACAGCTAGCAGCGAGGGCGGGAGGGTAGCGTGGGTAATAGCATTGTCCTGCAAAAATTGGATTAATGTTTGTCCTGGCAACAAAGATTCTTTTTTGGCACAGTAAAGTGTTGCTCCGGTTCCTAATGCCATGAAAATCTCAAATATTGAGGCATCAAAACTCAGGGAGGCGAATTGCAAAATGCGGTGATTTGAGGTTAAGTTAAAAGCTTCTATTTGAGCTATGGCTAAGTTGTATAGTCCCCGATGTTCGATTAAAACGCCTTTGGGTTTTCCGGTTGAACCAGATGTGTAAATAACGTATGCTAGGTGTTCTGGTAGGATATTTGTAGTTGGATTTTCTGGGCTTTTTCGGGCGATAATTTCTCTGTCGGAGTCCAAACACACTACTGAAAAAACTCCGAATTTTTCCGGCTGGGTTAATTTTTTTGCTAAGTGCTGCTGAGTTACCAAAATCGGCACTTGAGCATCTTCTAACATGAAGTTAAGGCGCTCTTGAGGATAAGTTGGATCTAAAGGCAGGTAGGCTGCGCCTGCTTTGATAATGCCTAGCAATCCGACGATCGCATCTAAGGAACGTTCTACACAAAGGCCCACTAAAATTTCTGGTGCTGCTCCCAATTGCTGCAAGTAACGTGCAAGTTGGTTGGCTTGGCTGTTGAGTTGGCGGTAGGTTAACTGCTGGTTTTCAAAGACGGCGGCGACAGCATCGGGCGATCGCGCGACTCGCTCTTCAAATAGCTGATGGAAACACTGGTTTTGCGGATAATCTCTCTGAGTGTCATTCCAATCGATTAATAATTGCTGGTATTCTGGCGCTGTCAGCAAAGCCAAGCCGCTGAGGTGCTGTTTGGGATTGGCAACAATGGCTTCGAGCAGCGTTTGGAAATGTCCCGCCATGCGCGCAATTGTGGCGCTATCAAATAAGTCTGTGCTGTAGACAAATTGCCCTCGAATACTTCCTGCATCTTCCCACAAGTGGCACTCTAAATCTAGCTTGGCGGTTCCTGCGTCAAAGTCGATCGCCTCTCCAACGATTCCCGGCAATTCTAGCGCTGCTACAGGAGTGTTTTGCAGGCTGAAACTAACTTGAAATAGGGGGTTGCGGCTCAACTCGCGATCGGGGTGCAATTCCTCAACCAACTTCTCGAAGGGCAAATCTTGGTGAGCGTAGGCTGCCATTGCGACGTTTTTTACCCGATGCAATAGTTCCCGAAAAGTTGGATTTCCTGATAAATCTGCACGCAGCACCAAACTGTTGACAAAAAAACCGATTAATGCTTCTATTTCGCTCAAGTTGCGATTGGCGATCGGCGTTCCTACTGCAATATCTACTTGTCCTGTATAGCGGTACAGCAAAGTTTGAAAAGCGGCTAGTAGAGTAATAAATAAAGTCGCGCTTTCTTGCTGGCTAAATGACTTTAGCGCCTCGCTCAAAGCAGGTGATAGTGTTATAAATTGTTTAGCGCCGCGGTAGGATGGAACGGCTCGTCTTTGCCTGTCAGTTGGTAGATTGAGTGTGGTAATTCCGTTTAACTGCTGCCGCCAATAAGCTAACTGCGTTTCTAATACTTCGCCCTGCAACCATTGGTGCTGCCACTCTGCAAAGTCGGCGTACTGCACGGGCAGTGCTGGTAAGTGCGAGATCCCATTTTTTACAAAGGCTGTGTAAAGCGTTCCCAGCTCTCGAATTAGCACTCCAATCGACCAACCATCAGCCACAATATGATGTAAATTCAGCAACAATATATGTTCTGTTTCACTGAGTTGTAACAGCGTTACTTTAAATAACGGCCCGGCGGCTAAATCGAAAGGGCATTGCGCTGCATCAGTTGCGAGTTGCAGCGCTGCGGTTTCCTGCTGAGCTGGCGAGAGATTTTGTAAGTCGATTGTGGGGAGGGATACCGTTAAAATGGGAGCAATAACTTGTACGAGTTCCCCTTCCAAAAGCGTAAAAGTAGTGCGTAAAGTTTCATGCCGCTGCACAATTTCATTGAAAGTTTGCTCTAAGCATCTTAAGTTGAGCGAACCTGTTAAGCGGAGCGCTGTTGAAACATTATAGAAAGGATTACCCGGTGCTAATTGATTGAGGAACCAAAGCCGCTGCTGAGCAAACGATGCTGGAAATACAAAAACTTCTGTTTCTTGCTGCATACTTATCGAAATTGCATCCTGTTCAACAGCCATCCTTTTCATTTACTTTCTCCATTCAACATCTTGCCCAAGCCAAAAACCATCTTAAAATTATCTGCGTTTATCAGCGTTAATCTGCCCTTCATCTGCGGTTGCTCTATCAATCAAAAAATTATGCAATAGGTCCATTAAAAGATGATAGCTTCCGCCGCCGACTATCGCGCGAAATCGGCACTAAAGCCGGAACTTCACTTTTAGCATTCTTATCTTTCAAACCCTCAACAATCTTAGATAATTCTGCAATTGTCGGCGCTTCAAAAACCCGGCGCAAAGGCAACTCTACCCCGAAAGCATCTCGCACTCTAGAAACAAGCTGAGTCGCCAGCAGCGAATGGCCTCCCAATTCAAAGAAATTGTCCCGGATACCCACTCGCTTTATCCCCAAAACCTCAGCCCAAATTTTCACTAAAACTTCCTCAATAGAAGTATGAGGCGCAACATAACCGCCAGCCCATTCTAACTTAATCGGCTGCGGTACAGGCAAAGCGACGCGATCGACCTTTCCGTTAGCCGTCACAGGTAGCGACTCCAGCACCACAAAAGCCGACGGAACCATATATTCCGGCAATTTTTCTGCTAGAAAAGCCTGCAACTGTGGCACTAATTTCCGTGCTGCTTTAGCTTGTAAGGGATTGTTAGCATAAGAGCGCCAAGGACGCAAGCTATCGCTTCGGGTTTCTCGCACAAAATCTCTAATTTCGCCCCGTGCAAACACTACATCGTAGCGCCCTTGACCGTCGGAATTAGACCAACTAATATTAACATTATACGGAACTTCCAAAGCATACCACGCTTCGGGATCGACTCCTAAATCCTCGACTTTTTCCACGGCTTTCTGCAACTGACCTGCTGTTGTAAATTTATCGACAACAGACAGCAACTCTGCCGCCTTAACTGCTGCCGTTACCCGCGCATTAGGCACATTAGCAATGCTTAAAAAATCGAGTTGATTTTGCCATAATATTTGTTGCACCTTGGTAACAGTCAGATTCTGATTTTCATCCAACCAATCCAGGCGTTTTTCTGCGCCCCGCTCCCCTTTTGGCGATGATTTGGGGCGTGCTGTTTCAGACGCAATATGCAAAATAGCATTGTACCGAAAATCAGTTAACTCATTGCGATCGCTACCGCGAATTAATTGAATCTCTACGCCGCCAATCTGCGGAAAGCGGTGCTTTAATGCGCCAAAAAAATCTGGATCGATAACTAACTCTGTTTCTTGAAAAATTTGCATTTGTACTCGCTGCTGCAACTGTTCGCCCGCGAGAGAAGGTTCGGCTTGATACAGTTGTACCGAAGCGTGAAAAGCTGCCAGCAACGGCAAGCTGCGGACATCTCCGATGAATATAAAGCCGCCGGGGGCAGTTGCTTTCACCGCACCTTCTAGCACCTGCACGAGATAGTCGATAGTCGGGAAATATTGCACGACTGAGTTGAGAATTACTGCGTCAAAAGCGGCTGTCTCTACTCCTGCAAAGTCAGTCGCCATTTTCTGAAGCAGCGTTACATTAGCTAACTGTTGAGTTGCCAAGTGCTGCCGAATATAGTTGAGCGAAATAGGTGAAAAGTCTGTTCCGCAATATTGAGTGCAGCGAGAGGCAATTTGGAACAGCAACAAACCTGTGCCGCAGCCAATTTCTAACACTCGGCTAGGCTGCAAAGCTAAA
Organism: Microcoleus sp. B5-D4; assembly: GCF_036705145.1. Lineage (NCBI taxonomy): Bacteria > Bacillati > Cyanobacteriota > Cyanophyceae > Oscillatoriales > Microcoleaceae > Microcoleus > Microcoleus sp. B5-D4. The sequence continues at coordinate 103,503 of NZ_JAUBTV010000015.1, forward strand.
ATTTGGGCGGCTTGATTGTTCGCCCAGTCGCGCATCTGTTCTGCTGGGATTGGTTGATTAGTATAGCTGCTATTCCAGCCGACAATATTAAATGTTGGATCTGAGTCAACAGCAGGTTGATTGTAAGTTTCATTGTAGAGCATTTGCCACTGCAAAACCTGTTCGTCCTGCAATTGCATTATTTGGTTTTTTTCGCTGGCCTTGCTATATTCAGGATTCAGGGCAATATAAACTACTAAACGTTTATCTCCCTGTCCATCTTCCGAAGCTATTGCTACAGTTTGCTGCACGGCCGGATGTTGAGTTAATACTGTCTCGATTTCTCCTAATTCGATGCGGAAACCGCGAATTTTTACTTGTTGGTCAATGCGTCCTAAAAATTCAAGGTTGCGATCGCCTCTGTAGCGCACTAAGTCGCCGGTTTTGTAAATTCGCTCTCCTGAATTTGGTTGAAAAGGATTGACAATAAAGCTTTTTGCGGTTAAATCTGGGCGGTTGAGGTAGCCGCGAGCTAGTCCGTTTCCGCCGATGTACAATTCGCCCACAACCCCCATTGGTACGGGCTGCAAATATTTGTCTAATATGTAGATTTGAGTGTTAGCAATGGGGCGGCCAATTGTGGGGGCGATGTCTGTTTGCTCTGTTACAGGAATATAACCGGAAGTTGTGACGACGGTGTTCTCGGTTGGGCCGTAATTATTTACTAGCTTAAATGGATGGGATTTTAAAGGATGTTGTTGCAGTTTTTCGCCGCCTGCGAGCAAGATTCGCAACGCTGTTGTTTGAGGCCAATCTAATAGCAAAACTTTCTCTGCTAATGGTGTTGGCAAAAAGCTAATGGTGATGGCTTTTGATACTAACCAGTTTTGCAGTTTTTCAGGATCTCGCCTGATGTCATCTTCTGGAAAGTAGATGCTAGATCCCGCGGCGAGATAAGGCCAAATTTCCCACCCGCAAGCATCAAAGCCGATCGCTGCTATTTGCGTTGCCCGATCGCCCGCTGACACCCCAAACTCTCTTTGATGCCAAAAAACGAGATTTAACAAGCTCCCGTGCTCAATTTCAACTCCTTTCGGCTTTCCCGTGGAACCGGAGGTGTAAATCGCGTAAACCAGATTTTCGGCTGTGGCTGCGCTGGTGGGATTGTCGGCGATTTCTTGGGAAATCATCTCCCAGTCTGTGTCTAGAAAAACAACCCTTGGATGGTGAATTTTATCATCTGACTGTGTTTCTAAATTTTGCACTTCGCCATCATCCACCAGGGAATAAATTCCCTGGCTCATAGCTGAAGTCGGCTGAAGCCGACTGGAAACTTGTCCTCCTTCAGTCGTCTTTAGACGACTTTCGCTATTAGACAGGGAATTTATTCCCTGGCGGGTAAGCAATTCTGACTGTGTTTCTAAATTTTGCACTTCGCCATCATCCACCAGGGAATAAATTCCCTGGCTCATAGCTGAAGTCGGCTGAAGCCGACTGGAAACTTGTCCTCCTTCAGTCGTCTTTAGACGACTTTCGCTATTAGACAGGGAATTTATTCCCTGGCGGGTAAGCAATACTGACACTTGAGCATCTTTTACCATAAAGCTCGATCGCTCAGCAGGATAGCTCGGATCTAAAATTAAGTAAGCTCCTCCCGCTTTCAGGATACCCAACATCCCCACGATCAGATCGAGCGATCGCCCGCAGCAAAGCCCGACTAAAACTTCCGCCCCAACCCCCATTTTTTGCAAATAACGTGCTAGTTGGTTGCTGCGAAAATTTAGCTCTCCATAGGTGACTCGCTCCTCTCCAAATACCAGCGCCACCGCATCCGGTGTGCGATCTGCCTGCATTTCAAATAGTTGATGGATGCACAAATCTTGCGGATAATCCGCCTGAGTATTGTTGCATTCAACTAACAAACGATCGCGCTCTTGGGCGCTCAAATATTGCAAATTTGCGATTCGCTGTTCGGGATTTGCCACAATGCTTTCTAACAGAGTTTGAAAATGCCCGATCATGCGCGCAATCGTAGCTTCATCAAATAAATCGGCGCTGTAAATAACCATGCCGCTGATACCCTCTGAGCTATCAACCCACAGCTTATTGCTGGGCGATTGGTTGCTTCCCGAGCTGTTGGGCGATCGCTCCCACAAATGAAACTCCAAATCAAACCGCGCTGTACCCACATCTAACTGCTGCGGGCTCAGTGTTAATTCTGGCAATTCTAACCGATTCCCCGGCGCGTTTTGCAGCGCAAACGCCACCTGAAATAAGGGATTTTGGTTCAACGCGCGATCGGGGTGCAGTTCTTCTACTAACTTCTCAAACGGCAAATCTTGGTGAGCGTAAGCTCCTAATGCTACCTCTTTGACTCGGTTTAAAAGTTCCCGAAAAGTTGGATTTCCCGACAAATCTGTACGCAACACCAAACTGTTGACAAAGAAACCGATTAATGCTTCAATTTCACTGCGGTTGCGATTGGCGATCGGCGAACCGACAACAATATCTTCTTGCTGGGCGTAATGGTAAAGCAACGTTTTAAAAGCTGCCAGCATTGTCATAAACAGCGTCACTCCTTCGCGCTGGCTCAACGTTTCTAAAGCCTCGCTCAGTTGTTTTGGCAGTTGCAAAAATTGCCTTTTGCCTCGGTAACTTTGAATTGCTGGCCTGGGGCGATCCGCAGGCAAATTTAGCATAGAAATGCCGTTTAACTGCTGTCTCCAGTAAGCAAGCTGCGTTTCTAAAACTTCCCCTTGCAGCCATTCGCGCTGCCATTTGGCAAAATCAGCATACTGGATCGACAAAGCCGGTAAAGGCGAAGGTTTTTCGCTAGCAAATGCCGTGTAAAGTGCGCCTAATTCCTGAATTAGCACTCCGATCGACCAACCATCGGAGACAATGTGGTGCATATTCAGCATTAGTAAATATTCGGCATCATCTAACTGCAATAATGTGACTCGCAGCAACAAGTCATTGGACAAATTGAAAGAGCGTTGGGCTTCCTGGGCCGTGAGCCTGTTTGCTTCAGTTTGTCGAGATTCCTTTGGCAAGCTTCGCAAATCCACTACATTAATCGGGAGGTGGAAAGCAGCAGCTATTCTCTGAACTGGTTGCCCCGAAACTACTGCTAAAGTCGTGCGTAAAGCTTCGTGGCGGCGCACAATTTCATTGAAGGTTTGTTGCAGCGCCGAAAAATTGAGCGAACCTGTCAAACGCAAGGCTGCGGGAACATTATAAAAAGGATTGTTCGGGACTAATTGGTCGAGAAACCACAAGCGCTGCTGTGCAAAGGAAAGCGGTAGATTTCCGTCCCGCCCCATCGGAACAATCGGTGTAGGAGTGAAACTAGAAGTACGATTAGCTGCTTTTAAAAATGAAATAATTTCGGCTTTTTTATGAGAAATTTCGGCGCGCAGTTCTGGTGTAATAATTCCTTCAGGAGCGTTGCAGCGCAGGATCTCGCCCTCAATAAAAATATTAATATCTAGACTGCGAAGGTAAGATAAAAACTCAACTAACTCCACCCTGACAGAATCTCTGGCATTTGGCGATGAACTCGCTATTTTTGGATCGGGCATTTTGAGTCATCCTGTCATTACTTGGGCAAATCAATCAAAGAAATTCCACCAGCGCACAAGTTAAGAGCTTAACTTACCGCTTGCCGACTGTGGCCTAACCTAAGTATGATTCTGTGTCAACTACCCGCCATCAAGCGGAGTACCGCTATGATGGGGGCTTGTATCTGAACTCCACCGCAATTCCGAAAACCTAGATAGGATTTCAGCTTTGGTTTCAACGCTCGACACATTAGGGGATGCTGACAAGCTCCCCGTGCTAATCCAGTCTTGCCGAACCAGCAGCGTTCTCATCGTAATATTTCGCGCACCAACCAAATCAGCGTGTAACTCATGACCGCAACATTCACACCGAAATAACAGTCCTTTGTTAGGTCTATTGGCATCTGAGGTATGTCCACATTTAGGACAACTCTTCGATGTGTAATGCGCTGGAACTTTAGTAGCCAGAGAGCCGTTTAGATTAGCCTTGTAGTCGATATAGCCGTGCAACTCGGCAAACGACCACTTAGCCTTACTTCTGTTAGCTCGACGCTGTTTTTTACTAGCCTTTTTCCCGGACTTAGATTTATTTCTATCTCGGATTCCGGTCAAGTTCTCTAGTCCAATCAGGCTGTTAGGCTTGGCAATTTCCTTGCTAATTTGGTGGTTCACATCAGCGATAAACCGTCTTTCTCTTCCAGATAACGCGATTAGTCTTCGCTTTGCCGAACGAGTGTCTTTACGCTGAAGAGTCTGTCTAGCTTTGTGATAGCGGTTGGCTTTATGTCTAGCTTCTTTTCCTGAGTAGAATTTAGACTTTTTTTGTAAGTCTGTTTCCACCGCTAAGTAGCGCATACCCACATCAACACCAGAAACTCTGGTTATTTTTAGTGGATCTAGCTCAGGTACTTCTACTTCAATGCTTGTCATTAAGTAGTAGACTTTAGAAGAACGCTGATAGACAATTTTAGCAGCTCCAATTTTAGCACCCTTAGCAATTAAATCTAGATGCTTGCTGTAACCATCATACGGGACTACTATTCTACCTTGCAGTGTGATAATGCTCACTTGTTGCTCGGTCTTAAAAGAGTAGTCTCGCTGGTAGTTTAGGGTACAAGTTCGAGAAATATACTTAGGGGGTTTATCTAGCCCTTTGTACCGTCTCTTCGTGTAACCCTTGGCAATAGCATCGTTAGATTGTTTTACTTTGGACCAAAGGGTCTTATAGGTAGCAGATACTTGCCTGGGTACATTGCAAGCCATTTGCGCTCCCAGCCCAAATCGAACTCGCAATTCGTTGTAGACAGCCTTCTGCAACTTAGCGCCATTACTGGTTTTACCCGCTTCAAAAGCGACTTGTGAAGTATAGTTCAAGGCATCCCGGTAAGCTAAAGCCGTCTGAGACACCAAGCATTTTTGCTCGGCGGTCAGGTTTAGTTTCAGCTTGGCGGTGATTACTTGAGGCATTATTTTCACGAACTCTGATATTATTGTATCTCGTGAAAGGGACGAGGGCTAGTGGCAGAGCAATATTTGTTCGCTCCTCGACCGCCCCCTCACTTTCGGATATCTAAAGATTGTCGGTTTTGCTCGGGGGCGGATCTCTTCGCTCACGCGCATTCCTCCCGTCACTCACTCCTTGTACAGGTAGAGTGCGGGACTCCTGCTGTTTTAGTTGAATCCGCAACCAAAATCCTACCCAAGGTTTCAGCTTATGCCGTTCATGCCCTTCAATTTCCTGTTTTTATGGCTGGTGGGCCTACTGTCCATCGGCGTACTTGGCGGAGGTATATACATTGTCTATGAATATTACATCGGCGAACTTGTAGGGATTTCCTACTTAGTCAGCGGAGTGTTGATGCTTCTTTGGTCTGTTGGCGGCCGCTTTATCAGTTTGCCGCTGTTCCGCCGATCGGGTACTGACGAACCGAAGCCGACGCGGACGGGTACGGTTCAGCGAGTAGAGAGGCCTGATGGCACTATTTTACAAGTAGAATTCTACGGCCCAGAGGACGGACAGCCGATTATTCTCTCACATGGTTGGGGGCCGAACAGTATGGTTTGGTATTACGCGAAACGGCAACTAAGCGATCGCTACCGAGTGATTGTTTGGGATCTTCCAGGTTTGGGAAAATCCACTCGACCAAAAAACAGCGACTACTCCCTAGAAAAATTTGCCCGCGATCTCGAAGCCGTCATTGCCATAGCAGGAACTAAACCTGTTATCCTACTTGGACACAGCATGGGCGGCATGATTTCTCTAACATTCAGTCGGCTTTTTCCAGAACTTCTCGGTAGTCGAGTAGCTGGTTTAATTCTGGTAGATACGACTTATACTAATCCCGTAAAAACCGCTATTTTTAGCAGTTTATTACGCGCTTTGCAGAAGCCGCTGCTCCAACCTATCCTCTATCTCACCATAGCTCTTGAACCCATTATGTGGGGAATGACTTGGCTGAGCTATCTCAATGGTTCACTGCACATCAGTGTAGAATTATCGGGATTTAAAGGCACTGAAACGCGCGGTCAATTAGAGTTTTCCGCTTTCTTATCAGCCTTGGGTTCTCCCGGCGTTCTCGCTCGCGGCACATTGGGAATGCTCAAATTTGACGAAACAAAAACTTTGCCATCAATTGACATTCCAGTGTTGGTGATATGCGGCGATTCAGATATTGCCACTACCCCCCCAGCTAGCCTGCGAATGAAAGCAGAATTACCTCAAGCAGAGCTAGTTACTATACAGAAAGGAGGACACATGGCATTAATTGAGCATAACCAGCAGTTTGCAGAAGCTGTCAGGGCATTCTGCACTGAAATTTCGTGACTAAAAATGTGAACTAAAATCTTGTAAGTCCTGGCTGTGGCGGCCTTAAAATTCGGTGTTGCACAATTTGAGGATGGTTCTTGTCGGGTGTCCCGCCTGCTTCTACTTTATTTTTAAGATCCTGCAAGCAACCTTACCAGCGCATAGGCAGCCCCAGCCTTTAGCAGCTCATCCATCTAATAAACGAGCCTCACTCACGATCAGAATCGATCGCTCTCTTTTTCGGCGTTTCAACAAGCACAGAAATCGCGAGCAAACTTAGCCCAATGATTTTAATCAAGGCGTTGACTGCGTGTGCATACTCCCATTGGTCACGATACCGCGTCCAATCTGCTGGAACGGGATTCGTCAACCATTGGGCGAATTCAGCATTCATTGGCGCAACAAACATGATCCAACTCACAAACCCCAGCACCAAAAGAATCGCTCCGCCCAACGTCCAGTAAAAAGTTGAACCATGTTTGCGAACAAGAAATGTCAGCACGATTGCTGTCAAAATCGCTGTAATTTCAAAAGCTGCGCCGACTGAGCCAAACAATTTATACACATTTTCAAAGACCGTCACTCTCACCCAAAGTTGCTGGTCAAACTGCATTCTTTGTGGCAACTCTAGCAAATGTGTCATAGACAAACTTAGGCTAAATGAAGCCAGCATCAGTGTTATGAATCGCCACGCTCGTATAAATGTCATGTTGCTTTGCCCTCCAGCATATATATCTCTCTGCAACTTATGTTGTACCAATAATGAAATGCTGCGTAACTATCGGAGGCCATAACTAAATTAGCTGATGAGTTTTAATTTTCTAACTAGCAACCTCATAGATACTCCAACTCTATAGAACCCATTTGACATCTTAGGAAGAGGCTGCAAGCCTCTTCTACTTTTGCCGAATTTTTGGTAACTTAATAATGAAGAGGAGCGAGTTTAAATTATGTGAGTAGGTTGAAGCGAATTAAATAAATTAAAGCATCGCTTTACTTTGAAATAAGCAAACTGTTTCTCACCAAAAAATTGCCGTCGAATGTGATTGCCAGTCCTTCTCCATCTAAAATCCGTCGTAAATTACGTTGACTTTCGCAGTCACCGACTCGTTGAATCTAGCGTCATTACTCACAAGTTAAGCTAAAACCCACATTCCGCAGATATTTAGACAAATTTAATAGTTTTAAATTGGGAGGCATAAAGCCATGGAATCAATATATA